>NZ_JMKI01000001.1 GCF_000712295.1 Synergistes jonesii
GCTATGCTGAGGGATCTTTCTCGGAGATACGATCCAGCAGATGCTGGAAGCCGAGATGGATGACCATCTCGGTTACAGCAAATATGACTACAAGAACAAGCATACAGATGACAGCCGCAACGGCTACAGCCCTAAAACAGTCACCTCTTCGGCCGGAGATATCCCGATCGACGTCCCCAGAGACCGCAAGGGTGACTTCGAACCGCAGTCAGTCAAAAAGAACCAGACCGATATCTCAAATATAGAGGATCAGGTCCTGTCCATGTATGCAAAAGGCATGACGACCCGGGATATCTCGGCTCACCTGCAGTCTATCTACGGTGTGGATGCCTCTGCTGAAATGATTTCGCGAATGACGGATCGAATTCTGCCGATTGCCAAAGAATGGCAGAACCGGCCGCTGGCCAAAAAGTATGCAGTCGTCTTTATGGACGCCGTGCATTTCAATGTGAGGCAGGACGGCCGAACCGTCAAGAAAGCCGTTTATGTTGCTATTGGGACAAGACTGGACGGGCATCGTGAAGTCCTTGGCCTGTGGGTCGGCGGAAATGAGAGCGCCAAGTACTGGGTCGGTGTCCTTAACGAGATCCGTAATCGCGGCACCGAAGATATTTTCATTATCTCCGTCGACGGCCTGACAGGCTTTGCAGATGCGATAAGCGCCGTATATCCCAAGGCCGAAATCCAGCGCTGCATTGTCCATCAGATCCGTTACACGACAAAATTCGTCTCTTACAAGGACATTAAGGCTTTTATGAATGATTTGAAGGGTGTCTATCAGGCTCCTACACTGGAGCAGGCCGAGGAAGGGCTTGACAGACTTGAAGAGAAGTGGGGCTCGAAATACCCGTCTTCGGTAGCGAGCTGGCGGAACAACTGGCCTCAGTTATCCGCTTATTTCAAGTATCCCTATGAGCTGCGCCGGATGATCTATACGACAAACCAGATCGAGAACTACAACCGGCAGCTCAGGAAAGTGACAAAAACACGTACGATCTTCCCCTCAGACGACGCCCTTCTCAAGCTCCTTTATCTTGCGACGATGGACATCACTGAAAAGTGGACCGGCAGGGACAGGGACTGGAGTAAAATTCTGTCACAGCTGTGCATTTACTTTGAGGAACGCATAGAACCCGGAGATCTGGAATAGCCCTAAACGCCTATAAGAAAAGTCCGGGCTGCAGTCCATTGACAGCCCGGATAGCGTATGTCATTATGGTGATACTGAAGCAGTAACGGTAACCCTTTGATGTCTTACATCGATCCAGGGGCAAGGGGTTTACACAGAATAAGTTACACTACCTAGAAATCTTCCTCTAAGGAATGGAAACCACTCTATATTTTCGTGGGTGCATATATTGCGCTCGTTAGAAATCTTCCTCTAAGGAATGGAAACATTT
>NZ_JMKI01000002.1 GCF_000712295.1 Synergistes jonesii
CACGCTTCGCGCTYCCGCATCCTGGCGGCCTCCAGGGCCGCAATGTCGGCGCTGACGGTATCGACTATCCTGTCCTGTGAAGATACATACCTCCTGAGAGCTCCTATCTCCGCCGCCTGAGACTCCAGCATCTCCACAGTGTCGCGCCCGTCGGCGAGCGGAACGACATACGCCTCATCTGTCAGCAGATATCCCTTCGGCCGCAGTTCTATCTTCCCTGTATCGCCCCAGCAGGTCGTTCCAGCGGACAGCGACGTCAGAATCATCAAGCCGGCCGACATCGCGCCTAATAACATTTTTCGCACTTTCAACCACCTCCGGCAATCTATTTCTCTCACTTTGGGCCTTCTCAATAACGCTTTTCAGCCTTTCGGCGGCGTCGTCAACGGCGGCCGTCTCCACAGGCGGCCGCGTCGTTCCGTCTACGCCGTAGATCCGCGCCTGCCCCCACCGCCACAGATACCACCCGGCGGCCGCCAGCAAAACCGCCGCCGCGAGCAGCGCCCACCGGCGCCGGCCGTCAGAGACCGCCCTCATTTTCATCGTCCGCGCGTCTTTTAGGGCGCGCCGGCCTTCGCACGGCTTCATAGCCCGACTTGCCGGCCGCCGCCGCGAAGACGACCCCGCCGAAATAAATGCCCAGCTCCTTGGCGTTCGGGGGAATATCTTTCGTAAACAGCCAAGCGGCGACGAAAACCAGCAGATTCACCGCCCACGTCAGAATCGCGATCGGCTTAGTCCACGGCAATCCGTTCAGATAAACAAAAACCCTGTTCATTCGACGCCCCTCTTTCCTTCGTCCTTACAGCCCTTGCAGGCTTTGTCGTCCAGCCCCAGCCTCCCGTCGATCACGCGCCTTACCCACGGCCGTCCGGCCGAGACGGCGACATAGACCGCCGCCAGCCTCCCGGCCTCGCCCACGCCTAACTCGCACAGCCCCAGATAGACGGCCGCCCCGAGCGTGACGTCCGAAACATGGCCGACGATGAAGCGGTTCCACATAAACTTATCCTTCAGCCAGTGCTTGCTCAGGAAATCCACCGAAGACGTGATACAGGCGGCGATCAGCCCCGGCATCACGAGCAGGAAAATAGCCTTGAGCGAATCGAACGCGTCCTTTACCTCCTGCTGGCTCACCTCACCTCACCGCCCCCTGTAATCCCAGCGCGCGCGCCTGCCGCGCACGTCCACGTGGATCCCCCAGTCGTACAGGCCTATGCCGCCTTTGTCGAACTCTGGGATCATAGCGGCGAACTTAGCAAATTCCTTCGGCGAAAGCTTCGGGCAGTAAATATCGGCGGCTATGCCCTCCAGATGCCGGCTGTTCCGCACGCCGCCGACGCGCCTGTTGTGCCGGACGCATCTGACCGCCGAATTGATGATGATGGGGACGCCGATCAGATCCCTCAGCGCCTGTAAAGCCGTCACCAGCTTCATGTCGATCGGCGCCGCGTCGCAATCTTTCCTTCCGCACCTACAGCGGAACTCCTTCCGCGAGAAATCCTTCGTTAGGTCTCCCAACGCCTACGCCTCTTTCAAGCGCCCTTCATACAGCCGCCACAGCGCGCAGACGTTCCGCGCGTAAGCGCTCCCGCTCCCAGCGCCATTGAAGCGGCCGGCGGCGGCGCGCACGATCGCGGCGTCGATCCCCCCGCCCGCTCCGAGCGCCAGGCGCACCGCATCATTGTGGCGCGCAAGCTCCTTGCGGAGCAGCACGCCCAAATGCGCCGCGCCGAAGCGCACATTCTGATCCGGATCAAGCAGCGCCGCGACAGGGTCCTTCCTGGCCGCAGTCCCCATATAGCCCCAGGCCAGCGGCAGCATCAGCTGCATAAGCCCGTAGCTCGTGGCCACATCCTCGAGGGACAAGCCGCATGCATGGGCTATCTCGCGGCAGCGCGCCTCATACCTTTCCATATACTCCGGCTCGTGCCGCGTTGCCTCTGGGCCCCCGCCCGACTCCTGCTCGATCACCGCCAAAATCAAAGCCGGCGGACATCCAGTCTGCCGGCCCCACTTCTCCGCAAGCTCCCGCCAGCGGAAGACCTTCATATCGGCTTCCATTTCGCCCTTATTACCCGTCCAGCTCCGCTTCCAGCGCCCGTATCTCTTCGCGTATCGCCTCGCGCGCGGCGTGGAACGCCGCAATATCGAACGGCGGGTTGAGTCCGGCGGCCACGTACTCGTTATACTTGGCTATCTTCCAGTCGCCCGTTTCTGAGGCGTTGCTCGTGAGGCTGAGCTTCAGCCTATAAATCTCGTTTTCTATTTCGTCCCATGTTCTTTCGCTCATAATCTTTCTCCTTTTCGGCTATCCGAGTAAAATTTGTAGACACAGGTTGGAAGCGCTCTCTGCAGAGCCGTGCGCCGAGAGGCCGTAACCGGTGCAGCGGGCGAAGCGCGTCGTAGAAACGACGTCTCTCAGCCAAGTACCGTTTACTACCTGTCTGAAATTGATAAAATTGAACAGCGGCAACCTTTGATTGGCGTCTAAAACATCCGCTCCAGAAGAACCGAATATCTTTGTGCCGAATAGTTCTACCTCGCTCAGCAGCGTCGCTCGGACGTCATAGACATCGTAAGCGCTCGCCGCCCCCATCATGGTCGGCAGTCCTGCCGCCACTGCGTTTGTATCGACGGCGTTGCTCAGCCAGCGCCTGTCCGTCAGCAGATGAGTGCCGAGCACCGAGTCGAGCCTTGATACCCTGTCGGGTATCGTCGTAGTCCACATTTGCGAGCCTGCATAGCCGCCTGCCGTCGTATTTGTTCCGTTCATCGGTGCCGTCCCCAAAGCGCCCTTCGGCAGCATGACGAGATGGTGTGCGGCCATCGGCGTATCGCCGTATAGATATCGCGTGTCAAATCCGGCGATCGTCCAGTTGAGGTTGTACGTGCCGTCCTCTATCTTGAAATAATCGCCGAGAAACAGGTTTTTGAACCTGCCCGCGCCGACCTCGTGTTCGGTGAGGAAAGCCTCCATATCGTTTACCGACCTCACCGTTACGCCCAGATTCTTGCCGCGGTAAATTCCGTTGCGGTTCATGGGATAGATATAAGAGAACCTCTCAACTATGGAGGTGACGGCATTTATGCTGTCAGGTGAAACGCCGAACTTCATCAGGTTGTTGTAGACATTGACGCCGTCTCCGATGAAATACTCCGTGCTGCCCGCATAGTTGCGGTCTTTTGTGATGCACAGCACTCCCTCGGGGACGATCGGATTGTTGGCCGTCCAGTTGGCGTGCGTGTCTCGCGTCGGCGCGGTCATAGCCGCAGTTCTTGTCGGTGTCGTCATTACATTGTTCCTCCTTAATGTGTTTTCTCTTGTTTTAATTACCGTCGGCGGCGACTTTCCGCAAGGTATCCAGAAATTTGTCGTGGTTCTGCAAAGCCGTCGCGGTGACCGCCTCATTCTGAATGGGGACTAAGATGTCAAATTCTCCTTCGGGGAGCGTTCCGGTCGAATAGCCTGAAAAGCGAAGCCAACCGTCTCTTTCCGTGTGCTTGAATATTTCACAGCGCAGATATTTGCCGCCGAGTACCGCGTCAGTCATACCTTCAAGTTGGAAGGCTATTTTGACGGTCTGATTTTTACATAGCAGCGCCCAGAAGGTCGCCAGATACGCATAAAACTCCGTCCTGTCGCTGAAGGCGATCGTCGTCACCGCGCCGCGTCTTAGAGGCAGGCGCGCCAAATAGGTCACCTGCGCCTTTTCCTGCGCCGACATATACCTATAGCTCACGACATCGTCGCCGACGTCTATTACCTTTACGCCTGCGTCGTCTACTCCCACCACCAATGCGACGTGTCCTATTTCGTTCCACAGCATTACGTTATCGGGGTGGTTGTCGTAGGATACGATATCGCCTGTTTTTACATTGCTCCACGCAGCGTTCGGCTTGTAAGAGCAACCGCGCTCGTGACAATAATAGGTTATGTCGTTCGCCGCTATACGATGCAGATTGAAAGCCGTGCCGTTATAATAATCGGCGCGGTCGGTCCAATCATAACCCCATGAGGCGTAACTGTTCACGCTGTTGCCGGCGTATACTGAAGCGTCAAAAAAAACGCCGCTGGTGACGAGGTCGACATAGCTGGAACAGTCTATCTGATACTTGCCCCCGGACAGCCCCAAGGCGACGACGTTGGTCGCGTTCGACCCGACATAGTCATTACCGTAATAAAACTTATCGTTGTTAAGGTAATAACTGAGCGCGCAGGCCAAAATACTGCCCTCGGTATATTCGTCGGCTCCCTGCATTATTGCGTCGCGCGTATTTGCCATCACGATCCCGCGGCACAGCTTTCTGGCGATCGCGCCGCTGGAAAGCAGTAGCACGTCGTCTTCGTCCCTGTAAAATGGCGGGTGGGTGTTGCTCTCGATGACGTAGACGCCGGCGTAATGGTCGCCTTTTATGCTGCGGCCCAAAAGCTGCACGGTCATACCGGCGGAAAGAGTTCTGTCTGCTTTCAGTTCCGCCGCCGTCGTGTAAACAAGCATCGTCCCCTGTTTGTTGTTCGTGCCGTCCGTGTTGAGCAGCATCCATTCGGCGTCTATCCACCGCGACGAAGAAGCGGCGACGCGGCAGATGTAGGAATTCGCGCCGTAGCGGACGACGTCGAGTCTTGAATACACTGTGCCTGCGACAAAATCGCCGCGAGGCACGGGCGCTATTCTGCGTTTATACGCTGTAGCCATGTTTTTTCACCTCCTTTACGAAACGTTTATGCTTCATAGCCGACGGTGACGGTGATGCATCCGTCTTCGTCCACATTCGAAATATCCGTTATGCTCGACCTCAAAGCGTTCAGGATGTCGGTTTTGAGCATGTACCAGCCATAGGGGAGGGCGGCGGCGCCGTCGTTGAGGCCCCCCTGCGCGTCAATACCGACGAACGACGACAGACAGCCGTCGTATACTGTGTCCGCCTCCATTTCGCTCCCGCCTCCGTCAAGGAAGGAGGTCAGATTGACGAAAACGCTCTCAAGATACGCGCCGTCCGAAACGGTTTCCACCGACAGCGCGGCGTCTTCGCCGTCCTGAATCAGCGAGACGTCGGCGATGCTGCTTCTGCCGTCGTAAAGCTGTATCATCACGTAGTCCGTGAGTTGCAGGACGCCGTCTAAAATCCTGCCGAAACCCGTCATATCCGTATAACAGCCGCCGCCGTCCGTAATAAACGCCATGGAACTCAAAGACAAGACGTCTCGGCCGTCTTTGACGGCGATGGGGTCGAACAACATTCTGTAATCCCGGAGATTCGCGGCGATTTCGTCCGCTCTGGCCGCAGCGGTTTGCGCGTAAGAAGACAAGGCCTGCGCAAACCCTCCGGCCGCCGCGATACCCCCTTCAAGCCGTGTGAGAGCCGTCTCCGCCGCCGCCGCGCTCATCTCCGCCGACGTCTTCGCCCAAAGCGCCGCGTCGGCCGAACTTACGGCCGACGAAGCCGACCGCTGCGCCGCGTCGCGCGCCGAAAGCGCCTCCCCGTGCTTCTGCGCTATCTCCTCGTAGCGCTCGTGATTCTCCACCACCTGCGCCGCCAGCTCCTCTGCGGAAAGCGAATCGTCCACCGGCGCCGTGATGGCGCGCCCCGCGACTTCCGCCAGCTGCTGGATCTGGTACTCCAAATTGTCATAGGCGCCCTCCAGCGTCTCGGCCAAAAACTCACCGTCGTTCGGCAGCTTCGTACCCTGTGTGAAAGCCACCCAGCGCCGCAGCGTCAGCGTATACCCCGCAGGCAGAGCGTCCGCCGACGCGTCTGCAGGATAGATCAGCGTCTTCCCCGACACGCGGTACCCGCCGGTCAGCCGCTCCGGCGTACCGTCCGGAGCGGTAAGAAAAACCTGCATGTCGGCGGCCGAGGGTAGATCGAAAGGAAACGACCAGGTCCTCGAAAGGCCGTTCCCGACGCAGACGATCTTATTCGTCGCGCTCTCCACGCTCATGCGCGATTCCCCCTTTCAAGCAATCAAAAAAGCGCCCTCGCGAATGCGAAAGCGCTTGAAACTATATTTCGGGGGGAAGTCCGCCCCCCATACGGCCGCTCTTCTTTACCCCCTTCCCGTACTCAATAAAAAAGCCGCCCTAAGGACGGCGATTTCGTAAAATGCTATAAAAAAGAGGGGCTCAAAAGCCTCCCTTCGTCATAACTCGAAAACATCCGCATGCGACCCTGCAGCCGCTAAAAGCAAAAGCATATCCCCCTCTTTCGCGTAAACAAGCAGCCAGTCGGGGCGTATATGCAGCTCCCGAAAACCCTTCCACTCTCCGACAAGCGCGTGGTCCCTATACCTATCAGGCAGCGGAGCGTCGGCAACGAGTAGCGCGAGGATCTCGTCGTGAAGGGCGAGATTCGCGCCGCGCCGGATCATCCGCTTCAAATCTCGCTTATACCTCGAAGAATAGACGATCTCCCTCATCGTTCGACGCCCATGCTCTTGTACATCTCGGCAATATCCTTGCAGCGAGTGCCGCCGCCCGACAAAAGTTCATCCATCGCCGCCTTAGTCTCGGCGTTCGGCCTGGGGGCGGAAATCTCGAACGGAATACGCCATTCGCGCACCACCTTGCGCGCAAACAGATTTATAGCAACAGAAGAATTCATCCCCGCCTCCGCGCAAAAAGCGTCGAACTCCTTCTTCACCTCGCTGTCCATACGGACGCTCAAAGTAGTTTGGCCCATGTTATACACCTCCAATACATTGTATTGACAATATAACATATAATCCAAACAAAAGCCATAATTTCACATCACTTTTTTTCTCACTCCACCCCCCGCCCAGCGTAAGATACAGCCACGGTATAGACTCATCCTCGTTGAAATAGCGCAGGAAAGCTTCGGCTGCGCGGATCATCGCGCGGTTCGGCACCCCGAACCGGTAGCCGGCCAGAGTCGCGGCGGCCTCCGCCGCCTTGCCCCACTCCACATCCTCGCCCGACATCGCGCGCCCGCCCTGCTTATACGCCACCATGACCGCGCGTCCAACGCTGTCCAGCGCGCTCTGCACCGGTGACATCTTCACGCCGAACTTAAAATCCGCGTCGACGAAATTCCCCAGCTCGCGCGCCACCGGCACCGTCGAAAGCGGAGCCAAAAGCAGCCGTCCCGCCGTCCACTTCGCCCAGGCCCACATCGGATCGTCATCCTCCGCATCTGGGCCGGAGCCGCGCAGCAGCGCCTCCGCTATACTCTGCGCGATCAGCACATACAGCGTATAGCTCGCCAGATCCTTCGTCTTATTGAACAGCCCGTGTTCATACTTCACCTTGCGGATCGCTTCGTTCTGCATCTGGTACATAACGCGGAACCAGGAATAAAACATCGTCGCCATCTGCCCTATAGTCCCCGAGCGTTCGAACGTCGACAGGTCCGCGATAGTCGAAGCGCTCTGCGTCTGTCGGATCACGCTGTCGGCGTAAGCCACAGCCTTCTCCTCCGCGCCGTACTTCGCCAGACCCATCTTATAGCACTGCACCCAGCCCGGCGCGTTGCACATATTCTGCATAAACGGATAAATCGACAGCATCATATCCGCCGCCTTCGATATCCCGTGGTCGTTCGTCGTCCAATTCTGCCGCAGCTTCCGCACCTCGGAATTGCCGTTGTCCAGCTGCTCCCGCATAAAAGCCGAATGCTCCCGGCAGAAATCGAACGTCTCCTGCGGATGCGCCAGCCAGTCCATGATCGCCATCGCAGTATTCGCAAAGCCGATCCTGTGCGCCAGCGGGAAATACCCCAGAGGCTGCATCAGCGCGCCTCCCAGATTGGCGCCCAAAGCGAACATCGCGGTGTTGCTCTTGAGCCCCTGCACGAACCGGTCGCCGCTTCCTCGCGCGACCCCGTTATTCTTCGTATTCGCGGCGACGTCGTTCAGCCAGTGGTTGAAATTCCGCAGCCCCCTCTCGCCGAGCACCGACTTGATCACGCTGCGCACCGCGTCGCGGCGCAGTATCTTCCTTGCGTCGCGGACCGCCGGCGAAAGCTCGTAATCGTGAATCACATTGGCTACATGATTATCCAGCACTGTAAACGAAAGCAGGGGAGGGCGCCCCAGCACATTCTCCGCGCGCGCCTTCCTATGCCCGTTCTTGGCGAACCGCTGCGCGTGATCCAGCGGTGCCGTCGCCATCACCTCCTGCCTTTCGCTCTGCGCCGCCGCGCTCTCCGAATAGCGCAGATCGGTGACGATCGGATAATAGCCGCCGCGCAGCTCGCCGAACTTAGTCCGCAGCTTCTGAGCCTCCACCTTCTCAATCGTCGTCCCCGTCAGCAGCTCGTGCACCTTGCGTACCTTCGGCCACATCTCCTCCAGCAGGTCCCACACGCCCTGCACATACCGCCAGTCCTTTTCCGTCAGCTGATCCTTTATCCTCTCTATATCCTTGTCCGTCCAGCCCCAGCCGTCCTTCAGGCGCGCGATATTATCCGCGTTCCCCATATTGAAAGCCGCGCAGATGATATTCTCCTGCGTGAACAGGCTCATCCTTCCAGTCTGGACATAATAAGGCTTCCCCGTCTTCTCATCCGTCTCGCGCCGGTACTCCGGCACGCCGATATCCCGCTTCTTCATATCGGCCCTGAAATCGCCGCCGTACACCTTTAGCTTGAGGTCGCGGAAAGCGCCGAACACCCTGTTCAGCTCGGCGTACTCGCGGGAGACCGCCTCGCGTATCGGCCGGAAGACGAAATCCTGCATCGGCCCGAAATCTTCATATCCGTCAAGAGCTCTGCACATAGCCTCGGCAGTGTCCAGATCCGCGATGAAATCCGCCGCCAGTTTCGGGTCCTCCTTAGCGACCTCTACGACCGTCTTGCCGTGCACCTTCTTCTTGCCGTAATACCCCTGCGCGCGCGCGAGCACCTGCACGTCTATCCCCGCCAGATCCACATTCTTGGCGAGTGCGATAGTCTTATTTTCGTCGCGCCCCGCCTGCACCATATTCTGAGTCGCCTTATAAACCTCCTCCAGCTCATCCATCCTCAGCGACTCATACTTGTGCGACTCGGCGGCGGAAAGCATCCACTCAGGCACCAGCAGGGGAGTCCCGTCCTCCGCCTGCTCCTTGATAAATTCATCCAGCGGCTTCGCCTGCTCCGTCATATCCTCAGGCTTCAGCGCCAGCTTGTCCTTATTCTTCCTCCGTTCCAGGTCGAGCCGCGAAAGCATCGCGTCCAACTGCCGCAGATACTCCGGCGTCATCCCGAACGTCCGCTTCCGCCCGCGCCCTTGATACTCCGCCAGCTTCTTTCTGATATACTCGGCCCGTCCGC
Source organism: Synergistes jonesii (assembly GCF_000712295.1). Classification (NCBI taxonomy): domain Bacteria; kingdom Thermotogati; phylum Synergistota; class Synergistia; order Synergistales; family Synergistaceae; genus Synergistes; species Synergistes jonesii. Next base: position 9,274 of record NZ_JMKI01000002.1, read on the forward strand.
GCGCTTTATACATGGCCCGCACCATCTCATGCGCGTACAGCTCCTTGCGCTTCGCGCCCTTATAGCGCCCCTCGTCGCGCGCCCGCAGCGCCTTATCCGCCTCCGCGCGGCTCTCTTTCTCCACCTTCACCCAGCCCGAGACGTCGTAAAGCCTCTGCACCGTCATCGCGGTCACTGTGTTCCTGGTGGCGAGACGTGCGGCCCCCGCGGTCTCCTTCTTATTGACGCTCTTTTCTGTCTGCTTCTCAAGCGCCCTTTTCATGCGCGCGGCATTCTTGCGTTCGCGTTCCCGCTGTTTTCGCTCATCGAACTCCGCGCGCTGCCGCTCCGTCATCTTCTGGTACTTATCGCGCAGCGTCTCGGTGCGTTCCTCATACTGCGCCTTCAGCTTCTTCCTGAGTGCGGAAAGCTTTTCCCGCCCTTCCTTCTTTTCCTCCTGGGCTTCTGACCTGAGCTTATCCCGCAGCACCTTATACTCTGCCTTAAACTCCCGGATCGTCTCTTTGCGTGCTTCCGCTGCCGCTATCTCCACAGGCGACCGCACTGTGGAGTCCTTCATCAGCACCTTGAGCAGCGCTTCGTCAGACTCAAACGACACGCCCATACTGCTAAGCGCCTGCGCCGCCGTATCAAGGCCGAGCGCTGCGTCCTTCTTGAACAGCCCCGGGCCGGTCTTCTTTATAAGCTCCCTCGCCTGCTCCCTGCCTATGGCGGCTTCCACAGCTCGGTAAGAAAAACCGCCGTTTGCCCGTATCCAGGCCATCACGTTCTTCCTTGAGCGCGGATCTTCCCTTTCAGCTTTCGCAGCTTCGTCTGCCTCAAAGATATCGCGGAAAGCCTCGTGATAGGCTCTTGCTTCCTCGTCGTCCGCGAATTCAGGCTCCGCTTCGCTTTCCTCGGCTGCCTGCACTTCTTCGGACGCTGCCGCAAAATCCACTTCCGCTTCCGCGGCGATTCGCTCTCCTGTGTCGTTCGTTTCATAAAGAGCCGCCTCAGCCGCTGCGTCCATCGCCTCGAAAGACGCCGACTCATCCGCGAACTCATTCGCCATCGCCTCGCGCACCCGCGCGTCGATCTCAGAGCTTACGCTCCTGCGCCCCGCCACGGCGTCTATCATATCCTTCGCCGACTCAAAGCCCAGCGCTTTGGCCGCGACGGAAAGATCCGTCATGCCCTCTCCCGGCTTCTCCGCAAGCGTCCCCTCCGGCATCGCGGAAACCACATTCTCGCCGAACTCATCCAGCACCGCGTCCGCGGAAAGCCGCATCTCCGGGTTCTCCTCCATAACGGATATAGCCCGAAATCCCGCTTCCTCTACTACGGCGCGCGTGATCTCCGGCCGCAGCTCCTCCGCGCGATCCGCCATAGCCTTCCTGCGCTCCGGCGTCAGCTTCTCAAGCAAGTCGGAAAGCATATACTCCTTCGCCGCCTCGTATGGATCGTCGCCGAAATCCGGCGGGGCCCCCATGCTCTCAGCGTCTCCCTCCGGCAGGGCGGCCATAGCCGCGTCCATCTCCCGCTCCGCCTTCAGGCGCTCCACCGCTTCCTCCGTGGCCAGCATCCGGTCGAACACCTCGCGTATATCGTCCGACAGTTCCACGTCCAGCTCCGTCAGGCTCTTATAAATATCGCACAACCACTGCTTGAAGCGCCGGAAGACCGACAGCAGCTCCTTAGACGGCGCCCTGCCCTCTGCCAGATACTTCTCGAAGCCTCGCGCGAAATACTCCTGAGCCGCGCGGTCATACGCCCTCCCCGCTTCGGACCCCGTCTCCATGCCGGAAGCAAGCCACCGGCGGAACCCATCCGCCGAAAGCTCATCCTTCCCCTCCTTGACACCACTTGAATATAAAAACGCGGCCGTGGTTTACTGCGGGCCGCGTTTTTCTTATCCTTCTTCCTCTCGTCTGGCGGCCTCGCGCTACTGCCAGACGAGGCAAAATCTCGCTAAGATTTCTTCGCCATTTTGCCCGTCCTCTGGACCCCCCAGCGGTTGGGAAGCGACTGCCATATCTCGTCGGCTACGAGCGCCCACCTTTGCGCCGTAAAAACACAGCGGTTGCAGTAGTCGCAGGCCTTCTCGGGGCTCTTCAGGTCCGTGGAATGAGCTCCGGATTCCTCTACCATATCGGTAAGGCGTCCTGGGTTGTCCAGCACCGGACAGGGGCGCAGCATATTCTCATTGAATGGTTGATTCCTGCGATAGGCCATGAAGAGCGGCGACCTGAAACAGTCGAGCAGAGGCTTCTCTTTTATGTTGGAATCTGAATAGTGGATAAACGCGCAGGGCTCGACGTCGCCGTTCGCGTTGATGTGGCAGTAGCCGCGTCCGCCAGCGACGCATCCGCCGACGGCGTCGCCGTCGTTCCAGAAGTCCATAGTGAATATCGGCTTCGTGCTGCGGAATTTGTGGATTTGATCGAACATGAACTTGCGCTGTTCGGCGGAGACGAGAAGTTCCGGCACGGCGTCCGCACCGATAGGCATATATGTAAAGAGCCAGGCGAACTTTGCGCCCATATCTATCATCGCGTCAAAGTACTCCTCGCTACCTATGACCTCGACGTTCTTGCTCGTGTAGCAGCAGGAGATGCCAAATAGCAGTTTTCTGGCCTTCAGGCGCGCCATCGCTTCTATGACCTTGCGGTAAGTCCCTTCGCCGCGGCGCGAATCCGTCGCCTCTTCGAAGCCTTCGACGCTGAACGCGGGGACAAAGTTTTTGACGCGGAGCATCTCGTCGGCGAAGGCGTCGTCGATCAGCGTGCCGTTGGTGAACGCTAAGAAAGCGCAGTCGTTGTGCTTCTCGCAGAGACGGATGATGTCGGCCTTGCGCACGAGGGGCTCGCCTCCAGAGTAGAGGTAAACATAAATGCCGAGATCTTTTCCCTGTTTGATGATGCTGTCCAGCTGTTCGAAGCTGAGATCCAGCTTGTTGCCGTACTCCGCCGCCCAGCAGCCGATGCAGTGCAGATTGCACGCCGACGTAGGGTCGATCAGAATGGTCCAAGGGATGTTGCACTGATATTTATCCTGCAACTTCATCGTCTTAGGCGTGCCGATCAGTGTTCCGTTTATGATCGCGTTCGCCGCGAGTATCCTGCGCTGCCCGGCGTCGATGTCCGTCCAGAGGCTTTTCAGCAGTTTCGACCAGTTGCTGTTCGGGTCCGAGATCAGCTTTCTGACCCCCCTGGTCTCCAGCGTAACGGCGTTGCCATCCTTGTCATGCTTCTCCAACATATCCAGCAGCTTTGGAATGTTCGTCTCAGGATCTCTGTCCAGATAGCTGAAGAATTGTTTCATTGCAAATCCCTTCAGTGCTTCATAAGGATTCATAAAAATCTCCTTCCTTTCAAAAAAATTATCTATAAAGCCCAGCCATCGTATAAAACTCGCCTATCTTTTTAAGTTATTTTACAACAAAAGCCGATAAATGCGCTAAGCGAAGCCGCCTCGCAAGACATCTACGCACTTTTCGGCGGACACATTCCTTCACAAATTTCTATCCAGGCTTTTATCCGTCACCGCAACAAAAAGACGCAACGTTATGCACGCACATGTACCTTCGGCGCGGCAACGGTAACCGCCGGACATTTTTAACTTATCATATATCTAAATAAACAGCTACGCAAGTCAGACGCTCGTAAGATAGCATATAGATTTATTCTGGTAAGTTTTATTTACAAATTTTACGCCTTATATCGCCCGTCGCCTATACGCCATAGTTTTTTCAGTCGGCCGTTCCTCGCAATGTTTTCCCGGCGATACAGACGGAAATTTTTTTGCCCGCGCCCGCGCGTCACTCTTAATAACCCTTCGCTCCCTCCCACACTATCCTGCGATAGCTATCCGGGTCTGTGGCTCCTTCCGTCGAGAATAGCAGGACGCGCGAATTTCTGTCCAGTTGCAGCTCTTCGCGGAGCGGCGCAAGTTTCGCGTCCGTCGCTATCGAATGGAGCAGCCCGGCCGTCGCGGCTCCCGATTCGCCAGATATAACGCGCGTGTCGCCCGGCAGAGGCGCGCCGAGAACGCGTACTCCGTTCGACGCTGCTTCGTCTGGGATCGATACGAACGCGAAGGCCTTATCCTTCAATATCTGCCACGACGTTATGCTCGGCTCTCCGCAGGCGAGCCCGGCCATTATCGTGCGCATCTCTCCGCCGACCGCGCGCACCTCTCCGTCTCCGGCAAGCGCCGAACGGTAAATGCAGTCCGCCTGATCCGACTCGACGACTACGAAGAGCGGCGGATCGTTCGGATATTTGTTTGCAAAATAGCCGACGACGGCTCCGGCGAGAGAGCCGACCCCTGCCTGGATGAATATGTGCGTCGGCTGCGCGCCGGCTGCTTCGGCGAACTGTTCGTCGGCTTCGAGCGCCATCGTGCCGTAGCCCTGCATGATCCACGACGGGATCTCCTCGTAGCCCTTCCACGCGGTGTCCTGAACGAGCACTCCGCCAGGCGTCTCGGCTGCCTTTTTAGCGGCTTTGCGCACGCATCCGTCATAATTCAATTCTTCTATCGTGACGGCCGCGCCTTCCCTTTTTATATTCTCGAAACGGGGGCGGCGCGAGCCTTTCGGCATCATTATCACGGCCTTCTGCCCAAGCGTTTTCGCCGACCACGCTACGCCGCGACCGTGGTTTCCGTCAGTGGCGCTGAAGAAGGTTATTTCGCCTATCTCTTTCTTCAGCCCTGGCGAAGTGAGAGCGTCGTAAGTAAGGCTTCCTATCGGGCGCCCCGTGAGCTTTGAAATGTAACGCGCCATAGCAAAAGAGCCGCCGAGCACTTTGAAGGCGTTGAGGCCGAAGCGGAAGCTTTCGTCCTTAACGAACAGATTTTTCACGCCGTAAAATTCCGCGAGGGCGTTCAGCGCGGCAAGAGGAGTTTTTTTATACTGCGGGAAGCTCTCGTGAAAGGCGCGCGCCGCCGAGACATTCTCCAGCGACATTATGCCGAGCTCCTTATCTTGCGTATCAGGAAGATTGTTCCCGATCCATTTGATGCCGTCCATGCCCATCCGCTCCCCGCGACAGAAATTTTTATGACATATAAAAGACGCGCAAAATCAACGCCCGCCATTTTATTATAATGTATCTTCCGCCGTGCCGACAACGCGGAAAAACGCACGGGAGATGGTTAGAAAGCGCTGGAAAGCCGGCAGAATCCGAACGGTTGACATATCGAGAAAAAAAAGTATAATTAACTCCGTTGTCGCTGGTGCGGTACGACGGTGGATTGTTGGGCGGGTAGCTCAGCGGGAGAGCATCTGCCTTACACGCAGAGGGTCGTAGGTTCGAAACCTATCCCGCCCACCATTAGAACAGCGAGTGGAGCTGTAGCTCAATTGGTTAGAGCGCCGGCCTGTCACGCCGGAGGTCGCGAGTTCAAGTCTCGTCAGCTCCGCCATTTAACTGTTCGCCGCTGCGATGGCGGGATAGCTCAGTTGGTAGAGCAACGGACTGAAAATCCGTGTGTCCCCAGTTCAATTCTGGGTCCCGCCACCAACTTTAGGAAATTGACGCGGAAGTAGCTCAGGGGTAGAGCACAACCTTGCCAAGGTTGGGGTCGCGGGTTCGAATCCCGTCTTCCGCTCCATTTTTTTGTCCGAACGCGGACAGATGCCGCCGTTTTGCGCGATATGCGCGATCGGCGGCGGTTTTTCTAATCTACGAGCGCTTTAGGGCCGCGTCCTATCAGATCTCTTCTTCCTGCCTTTATCAGAGCCTTGCGCACGTAATTTTTATTTTCCGGCATCCAGTACTGGAGCAGGGCGCGCTGCATCCTGCGCTCCTCGGCGCCCCTCGGCACGTAGACCTTCTCCATCGTCATAGGGTCGAGGCCGGTATGGTAGATGCAGGTCGACAGAGAGCCTGGCGTCGGCGTGAAGTCCTGCACCTGCTCCGGGTGCAGCCCGCTGTCGCGTATGAATTCGGCGAGCTCGACCGCATCTTTGAGCGTTGAGCCGGGATGGGCGGAGATGAAGTACGGCACGAGGAACTGCTTCAGGCCGAGCTTCTTGTTTATTTCGGCGTATTTTTTCAGGAATTCCTCGGTCACTTCGCGCGGAGGCTTGCGCATGTAGCGCAGCACGCTCGCGCTCACGTGCTCGGGCGCGATCTTCAGCTGTCCGCTTATATGCCAGCGGCAGAGCTCTTCGAGGAAAGCACTTTTTTTGTCGGCGAGTATATAGTCGTAGCGGAGACCGGAGCGGATGAAAACTTTTTTGACGCGCGGCAGCGCGCGCAGCCTGCGCAGTAGCGCGATGTAGCCCTCATGGCTCGCGCGGAGTTTACCGCAGGGACGCGGGTAAAGACAGGAGCGTCCCTTACATGCACCGCGCCTGAGGGAGTCCCCGCACTGCGGAGTCGTGAAGTTTGCTGTCGGGCCCCCTACGTCGTGTATGTAGCCTTTGAAATCGGGCAGGCGCGTCAGCAGTTCGGCTTCCTTTATTATCGATTCGTCGCTGCGGCGCTGTATTATGCGTCCCTGATGCGACGATATCGCGCAGAAGCCGCACTCGCCGAAGCAGCCGCGATGCGTCGTTATGCTGAATTTAACCTCTTTGAGCGCCGGCACCCCGCCGGCCGCGTCGTAGTCGGGATGCCACGCGCGCGCGTAAGGCAGGGCGTATACTGCGTCCATCTCGCCGGTCGAAAGGGGGCGCGCCGGCCTGTTCTGAACGACGAGCCACGCTCCCTGGTCCTGTATCAGCCTTTTCCCGCGCAGCGCGTCGTTCTCGCCGTAGGATAATCTGAACGCCTCGGCAAATTTTGTCTTGTCGGATGACACCTCACCGAAGGAGGGCAGCGGGACGGCATCTTTCGCCGCGTTCGCGTCGTGAGTCTTCCAGCAAGTGCCGGGGATATCGCGCATCGACGAGACGCTTTCGCCGTCGGAGAGCCTCCGCGCTATTTCGAGCGAGGCGAGCTCTCCCATACCGTAAACGAGCAGGTCCGCGCGGCTGTCCGTCAGCATCGAACGGCGCACGCCGTCGCTCCAGTAGTCGTAATGCGCGAGCCGGCGCAGGCTCGCCTCGACGCCTCCAATGACGAGAGGTATATCGCCCCACAGCTCGCGAACTCTGTTCGAATAGACTACCGTCGCGCGATCGGGCCTGCGTCCCGCTTCCCCGCCCGGCGCGTAACTGTCCTCCCTGCGCTTTTTGCCTCCCGCCGTGTAGCGGTTCAGCATCGAATCGAGATTCCCGGCGGAGAGCATCGCGCAGAGGCGCGGCCTCCCCATCCTGAGGAAGTCCGCCGTGCCGCGCCAGTCAGGCTGCGAAATTATTCCGATGCGAAAGCCGTGCGCCTCGAGCCAGCGCGCTATTATCGCATGCCCGAAGCTTGGATGGTCGACGTAGGCGTCGCCGGTGATTATAAGGACGTCGAGTTCGTCCCAGCCGCGCACGTCCATATCCGCGCGCGAAACAGGCAGAAAGGCCTCACGGGAAAGCCCCGCCGTTTTCTTTATCTTTGCCGCGCCGTAAGCGCCCTTCCCCGCTCCGCAGCCGCGTTTGCGAATTTCCATTCTTATTTTCCTCTGTTAAAATCATTTTAGCGCGGAATAAACCGCGTCGCGGCTTTACTACCCCGCCGAATGTATATATTATAATGTCTATGGGCGCTGATTATATAGCCGTGAACGGCATCCGCTTCGAGATAAGGAGAAACGCCAGAAGGAAAAATATCGCCGTAGGCGTAGACGACGGCGTTTATTTTGCGGCCGCGCCGCAACGTGTCTCGCGCAAAGAGCTCGAGTCGCTCCTGCTGAGAAATTTCGACGAGACTATCGAAGCGCTGAAGGAAAAGCTCGCCGCGCAGCGCGGCGGCGGACACAAATACCGCGCAGGAGAGCTCTTTTACTGCCGCGGGGAGCTGTATCCTCTGGAAATTTCCGACGGTCCTCTGCGTTTCGACGGCAGCGCTTTCATTTCGGCGCCCTTCGGCGATGCCGACGCGGCGCGCAGCGCGTTCGAATTTTTTTACGCGCGCAAGACGAGGAGCATCGTGCAGGAGGAATTCCCCACATGGTGCAAGAGAATCGGCGCGGGACCGAAGCGCGTGAACATAAAGAACGTCAGGACGCTTTGGGGAAGCTGCTCGGCGTCCGGCAGTATAACCTTCAGCCTGCGGCTCGCGCTCGTGGCGCCTCCGCTGATGGAGTATGTGATGATACATGAGCTTTGTCACTTTTTTGAGATGAATCACTCTAAAGACTTCTGGCTGCGCGTCGCGCGTTGGTGTCCCGATTACGCGGAGCGGCGCGCCGAGCTGAGGCGCAGCGGCTACACATGGTGAGGCGCGAACGTTGAGCAAGGAGAATTCTTATCCCGATAATTTCATAAGATATATAGGCACGGGCGGCGGGCGTTTCTCGATGATAAGGCAGCAGCGCGGCACCGGAGGAATTTGGATCGGCTGCCGCGGTCTCAGCGGCATAATCGACCCCGGGCCGGGAAGCCTCGCGCATATCTGCGCGGCAAACCCCACGCTCCTCTCCGACGAGTTGGATTTTGTAATGCTGACGCATAAGCACGTCGACCACAGCACCGACGCGAACGTGCTGATCGAATGCATGACGCAGGGGGGCTTCGAAAAAAAAGGAACGATAATAGCGCCCTCCGACGCGCTTTTCGGCGACGACCGCGTCATAATGGAATATTCCCAGCGGCGCGCCGAACGCATACATATACCGCGCGACGGCAGTGTCATCGACATAGGAAACGGGCTCGCGGCCGAAGCGGTCGAGCACCTGCACCACGGCGTCGAGTGCTACGGCTATATCTTCCGCGCGCCCGGCGTGCCAGAATGGGGGATGATCAGCGACAGCAGGATGCTGCCTTCGTTCGCCCAGAGATATAAAAACTGCGAATTTATCTCAATGAACGTGACCTTCCCTGACAGGAAAAAACACCTCGACCACATCTCGATAGAAGAGGCGAAGGAGCTGCTTTCGCAGCTTAACGCGAAGAACGCGGTCTTCACTCACTTAGGCGCGATGATGACTTCGCCGGAGGGGAGGCATTTCCTGGAGGATCTCGACACGGAAAGGACCGACGTCACCGCCGCCCGTGACGGCATGGTGGTCGACCTGGAAACCCACGAGATATCCTTCTGCGGCGAAAATTTTCCCGCGTCCGCGCCGTGGCAGCGCTGAACGCGCTCTGCGCAGGCGCATCTTCCGCCCATTTTCGTCCGAACGCGGACGTCCGGATTTCCGCCCCTGTTAATATCCGAATTTTTGCATTATCATTATCTTGTATTGTATTACAGGCGGGAGGGATATGATGCAGAACTGCGACGCGCTCGTCATAAAGAGGGAATCATCGGAAGAAACATTTTCCCCGGAACGTTTTTCGGCCCGTATGTCTGAGCTTTTCCCAAAGGCTTCGGCCGCCGAAGCGTGGATACGTTCGGGCATGCACATCCCCGCCGTTCTGAAGGATACGATATCCTCCTACAGGCTGATCTCGCGGCACAGGACGGCCGAGGGGCACGGGAAAGCCGACTGCCTACAGATAAAGCTCGCGCCCGGCGCGGAGCTTCTCCGTTCTGAAAAAAAGTGCCTGAATTTCATCCTCTCCTATATGAAAAAAGAATCCGCAGACGCGGCGCTGCTCGCGATAGTGCCGGCCGGAGGCGGAGGAAGCATTTCGCTCTTCGCGCTCTCGCCAGCAAGGCGCGGAGTCGTCATTCCTCAGGAGATCTTAGAGATGATGACGGTCGAGGGCATAAAAAACTACCTCATGAAGGCCTGCCGTATCTCCCCGGCGGCGCTCGGCGGATATTTCTCCGACGACGCCATACTCTTCGACGACACGCCGATAGCGAAGGCGGCGAAGGAGATCGACGCGGCGCTCGACGCAATGCTCTTCTGCGACATCGCCTCCGGCTGCGGAGAGATAGCCGTGACCGCTGCGAAAAAAGTAGCGGCCGCGCGCGCCGGCCTGAACAAATATCTCCCACAGCGGCAGAACAGCGACGAAGACTTTTTCCTGCGCCGTTTCATCGAAAGCTCGCTCTTCGCCACCGACTGCAGCGAGGCTGCGGTCGACATCCTGAAGGCAAGGCTCAAGGCGCTATGTCCCGGCGCGAAGCTGCCAGAAGAACGCTTTGCATGGGGAAGCGTCCTCGTCGACGGAATATTCGACGACGTAAAATTCGACCTGATAATTTCCAACCCGCCGCACCTGCGCGGCGGGCAGCTTTCCACGCTAAAGCCTCTGCTCTTCGGCTACTCCTCCTCGCGCTTCAACTCCGACGTCTACTGCTACTACGTCGAAAAATCCTACTCTATGCTCTCCGGGCGCGGATCTTCCGCAATGCTCGTCTCCGACAAATGGATGAAGACGAAATACGGCGAAGGGCTCAGGGATTTTTTCACCTTCCACAAGCCTTACGTCATAATGGATCTCGGAAGGCCGAAGGAGCTCAAAGGCGCGGCGACCGCCTTATCTGCGATATTCTTTTTCAGAGAACCGCAGAGTGGCGCGGCGAAATCCGTCGACGCATCCCTCGAACTGAAGGCGCCGCCCGCGTCGCTCTTCGACGAGGAGGAGGCGCAGGATAAGGAAGAGCGCGGCCGACCGGCGGCGCGCATCCTCGAAAACACTGCGCAGCAGCTCGTGCAGAAACTCATGGAGGAAAATGCGCCTCTTTCGCGCTCCGGCTTCGGCAGGGTCTACAGGGGCATACTCACCGGTCTGAACGAAGCGTTCGTGTTAGACGCCGAAAAGGCGCGCGAAATATCCGAAAGAGAGCCGGCTTCGGCTGAGCTTATCGTCCCCTTCTACTCGGGGCGCGACGTAAAGCGCTATTACCTTCCGCAGGAAAAAAGGTATCTGATCTTCATGCCGAAGGGCTTCACAGACGGCATGAGCGGCTTTTCGGACGGCTACGTCTGGCTCGCGAAAAACCACCCGCTGCTCGCGACGCACTTAGCACGCTACGAGGCGAAAGCCGCCGCGCGCCGCGACCGCGGCGATTATTGGTGGGAACTCCGCCCGTGCGGCTACTACGACGTCTTCCGCAATAAAAAAATCATCCTGCCGATCATATGCAGAAATATTTCCGCGGCGGCGGACCGGCGCGGCGTCTACGCCAACGACAAATGCTGCGTGATAGAGGGCGGCGACCCCTTCCTGATCGCGCTGTTGAATTCCTCTCTGCTCGATTTCGTCTTCAGGATGATATCGCCCGCACTGCTGAACGATTACTGCGAGCTCCGTCCCTCGATACTCGAAAAGCTCCCGATAGCGACGCCCAAAAGCGCGAAGGCTAAGGAGGCCGCGAGCAGAATCGCCGAAATGGGCGAAAAGCTCTCCGCGCTCTACGAAGAAAATCCTCCTGCGAAGTACGGCTCTCCGCCCGAAGAAATACGCAACGCCGAGAGGGAGGCCAACCGCCTCGTTTACAGCCTCTACGGGCTTACTCCCAAAGAGATAGCCGTAGTTGAAAATAACTGACGAAGGGCATATCATTTACCTTCAAAGCCTGACCCGGCAACATCTGAAATCTGAGAGGTGTTATATAAAAATGAAAAGCCGACGCATCGCAGCGCTGCTGATGCTTTCTTTGGTAGCGTTCATATGGGGTACGTCCTTCGTAGCGCAGATATTGGGGATGGAACATATAGGGCCATTTACTTTCTGCGCGGCAAGATATTTCATAGCTTCTATTTTTACCATAGCTTTCGCGGCATTTATGGGCATGAGAAAAACAGATGTTATGCCGAACGATACATTTGCCTATGACTGGCGTTCCTGCTTAGTTCCCGGTGTCATCTGCGGGACTGTGCTCTTCGCAGGGACAGCCCTTCAGCAGACGGGACTGCTCTTCACCTCCGCAGGCAAATCCGCTTTCATAACGGCTATGTATATCGTCATAGTGCCTCTCTTTGGCCTCTTTGCTGGAAAGATACCTTCAAGGTCCACACTCCTGGCGCTTGCCGCAAGTACGGTTGGGCTGTATCTGATATCTGTAAAAGAAGACTTTTCTGTAGCCCCCGGCGACGCGCTGACACTGACAGGGGCTCTTTTTTGGGCGCTGCATATCATCGTCTGCGGTCATTTCGCCCAAAAATACGACGCGTTCAAATTATCTGCAATACAATTCTCGGCTGTCGCCGTTTTATCTGTGTTCTTTGCTCTGCTCATGGAAACGCCGCACTTGAATGAAATAATCATTTCCTGGAAGCCGCTGATATACTCAGGCCTCATATCAACATGCGTAGCATACACCATGCAGATGGCGGCTCAGCGATACGTGCCGCCTGTCCAGGCAAGCATCATACTTATTTCCGAGTCAGTATTCGCGGCGCTCGCAGGCTTTCTGTTCTTAGGCGAATCCCTGACGGCACGCGAGATCACAGGATGCGTTATAATGCTTGCCGCCACGCTCACAGCGCAGATACAGGAAGCAAGGGCGTAAGACAAAAGATCTGTCTGTCCTGCATATGCGACCGTAATTTCCGATACAGAGTTGACAGAAAGCTCTTTCCGCTGTAGAATTTTTTTCTGTCAGGCAGGGGCGGTTAGTTCAGAGGTAGAACGCTTCCTTGACACGGAAGAGGTCAGAAGTTCAATTCTTCTATCGCCCACCATCGATAGGAGCGGAGTCCGGCAAGAGCCGGGCTCCTTTTTTTGCCGATCCCTCTTCTTCTACCGGCGCGGCGCCGTACGGAGCGACGGGCCCTTAATCGCCGCGCTGCATGCCGCCGCCGATTATCGCCGCTCCTATCGCTCCGGCGTACTGCGCGAGCTTCGGCGACGTCACCCTTCGCCCGGTCTTTTTTTCGATAAGGGCCCTGAGCGTTTCGTTCTGCGCGCAGCCGCCGGTGAAGCAGATATCTCCGCTCTCTGAAATACGCGATAAAAGATTCACCGCCCTCTGCGCGACTGAGTCGAGCAGCCCGAGGCATATCGATTCCTTCGGCACGCCGCGCGCCAGAAGACCGATCACCTCAGATTCGGCGAAGACCGTGCACATGCTGCTTATCGGCTGCAGGGGCGTCCCCTCTGGTATACCGCAGAAATCCGCGAGCGTGCAGCCGAGATGCGCCGCCATGTTCTGCAAAAATCTCCCGGTGCCGGCGGCGCATTTGTCGTTCATCATAAAGTCCGCGACCCTTCCGTCAGGATAGAGCGATATGACCTTTGAATCCTGCCCGCCGATGTCGAGCACGGTGCGCGCCGTCGGCACGAGGTAGTGGGCGCCGGCGGCGTGGCAGGTTATTTCGGTCACGCGCCGGTCGGCAGAAAACACGTTTCTTCCGTAGCCCGTCGCCGTGACGCGTACGTCGTGATCATGCGGTATGCGCCCGCGCCTCTTTATCTGAGCCACCGCCCTCGCCGCGCTCTCACGCGGCGCCCAGCCCGTAGGCGTGATGCAGCAGATGAAGCTGCGCCCGTTCCAGAGCGCGCCCTTCGTCGCCGTCGAGCCTATATCCACTCCGACGTTCGGCATCTTACAGCATCTCCGCGAAGGCGCCCAGCCTCGTGGCAAGCTGCCCCACGTCTCCCTGCGAATAGTCCGTTTCAACGGCTATGTACTGGGCTCCGTCCCCGGCGAGCGCGGTGCGGACGGAATAAGACTCTACGCTATAGGTGTGGCAGGCCTGAAGGATCACCTCTGCGACGCCGTCGGCGCGGTATTTTTTGATATAGTGCCGCAGCAGTTTGATTCTCTCTTTATTCGGCGACATGACGGAGCAGGGAATCGAAAGATATTTTTCGGACAGAGCGTCGATCGGCGGGATATCCTCGCTGACCTTGTAATGAGCGCATTTCAAATTGCCGCAGTTCTCGAAGCCGACGACCGTCGAAGCGCACTCGGGAGCCTCTATCGCTTCGACTACCTTTTCGAGAGACTTGCCCATCGGACAGCCGGTAATGAGTATGCGGTGCGTCGCGACGTTTACGCGGCGCTTTCCCTCCATATAATTCTCCAGCAGCCTGTCTGTGAGAGCATTTACGCTCGCGACCGCCTTTTCATAGTCGAACGTAAATTTGAGGTAATCCGACACGAGCATTATCTCCTTGCCGGTAACCACCGCGTCCGGCAGCGTCGAAAGATTATAGAAGCGCAGCGCAGCCGCGTTTATCGAATTTCTCAGCGCGATGGAGGCGGATAATTTTTCGTCTGTGATACGCACGTCGAAACGCTCCTCTAAAACTTCCTTCAATCTGATTATTTCGTACTTCCACAGCTCAAGGCTCTTCGTATGTTCGGTCGTCTGAGGAAGCTGCATCACGTGGGTGGGACGCAGCGCGTCCAGCAGTTCGTACATTTTTTTCTTGCCGTCGCAGGTCGTTTCGCCGACTACCATATCGCAGAAATGAAAATATGGGCACGTGTCGGTAAGGGCGAAGCCGTAGCTCGACTTGATGAGCGGGCAGAGGTTGCGCGGCAGATGCTTCTCCGCCGCCGATATCGGCTTTTCGCTCGTGCTGCAGAGCGACACCGCTATGCCGCCGGCCGCGTTTATAAGCTCCCACGGCGTAAAGGTGCAGTAGGTGCCGACTATCGGACGCCCCGCCTCTTTAAGCTCCTTCACCGCGACGGGCGCGTTTCGCACACCTTCGCGCATTTCTTCAAATATCTCGTCTATATCGTTCATGATCTATCACCTTGCAGATTTATTTTTAACGCAGACAACAAATATAGGAATTCACGCGGCCGCGAGGCAGCGCAAATTCCTGCCTGAGGCGCCTGACTATCCCGCTTATAAGAGTAGGGCTTATACTGACGGTTATTTCTTGGAAAGGCCGAAGTATGAGTCCATGCAGCCATGCAGCACGTGCATCGCGTCAAATCCAGCGCGTCAAAGCATCGATAACGACATGAACCCACCTCCCGCAAAAAAGCAAACGACTTGACCGGCTTATGCGGTATTTTATCATACTTTAGAGAGAATTTTTCACAGCGTCTATGTTCGCCCGCACAATTGGGGCAGCGTCCGCGATTCTGCTCGCACTTATGCAGGCAAACCAAAAAAGCGGCGGCGCGGCGCGCCGTTTGAAAATGAAAATAAAAAATGCGACCGGCGCGCGGCGCGAAAAGCGCATGACGGGGCGGCGGCATAAAGGCGAATTTTCCCAGCCGCGGCTTTTACAGTTTCATCAGCTCAAGAGCGGAGCGCGCGCCGTCGTTCAGATTTTTCACCGTGGAGCGCTCCTCTGTCGAGCGGATCTTGCCAATGCCTGCGGCAAAGATGAACTGACATAAGAATGAAAAGAAAGATAAATATTTCACTTAAATAGCTCGCGCTCTTTTCTTTGCAATATCGAATGAAAGGGGCTACAATTAATGCACAGGCACCTTACTATAAAAATCTCAGGAGGAGATTCCAATGGATGTAAATAGCAAAGCGTATCAGGAACTGCTGAAAAAGCGTCCGCTGAACGTGCAGGCACGCTTCGGCGACAGCGCGATGGGGCTGGTCAGCGGGCGTGATATAGCTGCGGCGGCCAGGGAAGTCGATTCCATCTGCCTTGCGGCGAACGCTCGCCATCCGCTCGTCATAAAGGCGGCGCTGCGCGCGGCGAAGAAGCTCAACGCCGCGATTCTCATCGAGCTCGCGAAATCAGAGTCAACATATTGCGGCACGACCTTCGAAAACGCGCCGGATTACGCGCTGAAATATTCGGAAGAGATCGGACATGGAGCGGTCTTCGGCCTCCACGTCGACCATTACGCGATCAAGGGGCAGGCCGACGTGTTGAAGGCCGTAGGGCAGCTAACAAAGATAACGGCCAACGGATTCACCTCCGTCGCCCTCGACGCGTCGCACCTCGAAGACTACGAGAACTTCGCGGCTACGCGTGCCCTTGCGGGATGGCTGCCGACGGAGCTCGGCCTCGAGGTAGAAGTCGGAGAGATCAAGGGCCCAGGCGAGCTTTCAACGGTAGAGGAAGCCCTCTATTACATCGGCGGGCTGAACGCGTGGCAGATATTCCCCGACTATCTCGCTATATCGAACGGAAGCCTCCACGGTACCTATGACCCGGCGGTCGGCCAGATGGAAGGCATCGACCTCAAGCGCACGAAGGAGATCGCCGACGCTATCGCACCCTTCGGCGTAGCGATAGCGCAGCACGGGATTTCCGGCACGCCGCTCGACAAGGTCTCGACCTTCCGCAAATACGGCATCCGCAAAGGCAACGTCGCGACGCTCTTCCAGAACGTCTACTTCGGCATCAAGATGGATCCCGATACCGGCAACGCGATCACCGAAGGCGGCACCTACACGAAGGAAAACGACCGCGGCATCTCGAGGGAGCTCTGGGAAAAGATCGTGGCGGCCGGTGATGCGAAGGGCATGAGCAGAAAGAGCGGGGATTACAAGAAGCTCAATCTGCCGTTCTGCGAGATGATTCTCGCCGAACCCCAGCCGATCATCGACAGAATCCTCGACGAGATGCAGTACTGGGCTGAGCGCTTCATCAAGGCCTTCGGGGCCGAGGGCAGCGCCGACGCGGTAGCCGAGATCATGGCAAAGCGAGTAGACCAAAACGCGTCGCCTGACCGCAAGGTCCTCACGGAAAGAAAGAACTACACGAAAGCGACGGCTCCCGGCAAAGGCGGAAACGACGGAAAAGATCACGACGAATAAACGATTATTCGCACGGAATGTAGAAACGCGGGCCATGCAGAGCATGACCCGCGTTTTTATGCGGTAGGGCTCATTGCTGTTTTTCTATTTTCATTTTGCGCAGCTCGCGGCGCAGAATTTTTCCCGTCGGCGAAAGCGGGTACTCGGTAACGAAACCTATCTTGCGCGGAACCTTATAGTGAGCGAGACGCTCCTTACAATACTCCATAAGCTCCTTCGGAGTCGCCTCGGCGCCTTCGTTCAATATGATAAAAGCCTTGACGAGCTCGCCGGCGACATTATTTTTCTCGCCGACGGCGACAGCGGCGTGGACCGCCGGGTGCGAGCAGAGGACCGCCTCGACTTCCTGCGGGTACACGTTGAAGCCGCTGACGATGATTATATCGGTCGCGCGGTCGACAATCTTTATATAGCCGTCGTCGTCGATGCGGACAACGTCGCCCGTGTTGAACCACTCGCCGCGGAAGCGGTCCTTCGTGTTGACCTCGTCGCGGAAGTAGCCGGGGACGACCGACGGACCCTTTACCCAGAGCACGCCTTCATCGTGAAGCCCGATAAGCTTGTTTTCACGGTCGCGGATCTGTACTTCATAGCCGGCGAAGGGCAGCCCGACCGTGCCGAGCTTCCTCGTATCCTCCGTGCGGTTGGCCGCGACGACCGGCGAGCATTCCGTGAGGCCGTAGCCTTCGATGATGCCCACGCCGAGATATTCCTTGCAGCGCTTGTCAAGCTGTATGTTGAGCCTGTCGCCGCCGGTAACGACGTGCTCTATGCCTCTCAGGCGCTCCCCCTTCTTCGCGAGGGCGCCGAGGAGGAATGACATTATCGTCGGCACGGCGATTATCTTATTTACTCCGGCTCCTTTAATCGCCGCGACGGTATTGTCTACCGGGACGAAGTTCGGCACAATCGCCTGTTTCATGCCTGCGATGAGAGGCAGGATTCCCGCGATTATGCAGCCGAAGGTGTGGAAGTTAGGCAGTACGTTGAGAAAAACGGATTCTTCTTTCACGAGGCCCGGGATGTGGTCGCTTATCGGCGTGAGGTTGCCTATTATATTCGAATGAAGGCAGATGACGGCTTTCGGCAGCCCTGACGTGCCAGAGGTAGAGAATATAACCGCTGTTTTTTCGTCTTCAGGTTTTCCCATTCTGCCCTGCCATGACGGCAGAGGTCCTTCGAGCGTGGTGGCGACGAGAGGAAAATCGATCGGAAAGCCGTCCGCTTTTTTACAGCTTTCCTCCGTCAGCACGACTGCGTTCACGTCGAGCATTTTTATCGTGTTGATAAGGTTCGCAACACCGGTACGTGCGTTCAGCGGCGCGACCGCGCCGCCGAGGCGCCAGCACGCTATCGAAAGGGCGTGGACCATCGGCGAATTCGGCAGCAGCACCGCGACGCGCTGCCCCCTTCCGAAGCCCGCTCCCTTTAATTTAGCTTCGCAGTCGTCCGCAAGGGCAAGAAGGCGCTCGGCGCTCCACCACTCGCCCTGCCACCAGAAACAGGGTGATTTCTCTCTGCCGCGCCACGCGTCGGCTACTGCGTCCTCAAGGCGTTCGGACCTAAACTTTGTCGTAATCATCAATATTTAACACCCCACCAGATTTGTCGTCATAATTATCACAATATAGTCAGTTATTATACACGTAAAAAGTAAAAAACATGAGAATAACGCAATAAAATTTATTCCTTGCCGATCCTGATCCTGCGTTGGAAGATTCCCTTGCCGTCGGCGCAGTGCACGAGTGCCATCGCCTTGTTGAGCGGCGTGTGGCTGCGCGGGTCTATCGTAAGGGTCGCGTGAGTCAGCGGAAGATTCCTCGTGGCGAGCAGCGTGTGGCGTATCGCTTCCCCGCGGAAGCCCGGCGCGTTCTCAAGCGCGGCGGCGACCCACATAACGCCGTCGTAGGCGAGCATCGCAGCCGTCGTCTCCTCCTGCGGGCACTCCTCGTTGTAAAGGCGCTTGTAATCCTTCAGCACCGAGCGAATCGCCGGATCGAGATAAGATACCTCGTTTATCCACCATGAGCCTGCCGCCGCGGCCCCGGCCAGTTCGTAGATTCTGTCCGCGTATCCTTCGCCGAGTATAAGCCCGCCGTAACCTGAGCTTCGCAGCGCCGAGATAAGCGCCGCCTTATCCTCCGTCCGCCCAGCTATTATAACGAGCTCAGCCCCGCTATCCGCCGCGGCTTTAGCGATCTGCAGGCGCCCGCGCGAGTCTATGTCGGCGAAAGGTATCTCCGCCGTTACGGAGACGCCGAAGGCCGCCGCCCATTTGCGCGAGGATTCGAAAATTTCCTTCGAAGGTCCGTCGGATATGTCGTAGCAGTAAGCGACGCTCTTAGTCAGCAGAGCCTGCGACGCGTAATACGACAGCATCTTGCCGCGGTAATTCATGTCGTTCGCGATGCTGAATGAGTAAAGGAAAGGCAGAGCGCCGTTCTGCATCTCCTCCTCTTCCGGGGGTGTCTGCGAGACGAAGACGAGCGGCACTTCAAGGCGCTCGGCCACGCGCGCAATCGTTTCCGCGCAGCTGTTGTCCGCCGCCATCATCATGAGAAAACTTTTATCGCTCATCGCGGATTCGACGGCCTTTTCCGCGGCGGCCGGATCCTTCGGCAGGTCGAAGCCTACGACCTTCAGAGCGTAGCCGCCCCTGATCGATTCCATCGCGTTCGCGCGCTCTACCGCGAGCTGAGCGGCGCGCAGACGCACGTGGGCGCTGCGGGCTCCGGCGCCCGACATCGGCGCGAAAAACGCGACGCGCAGTTCGTCCCCCACTGGCGTCCTCTGCCGCCCTATCTGGAAGAAGAGCAGCAGAAGAAAAGTTATCGCTACGATTATCATTATGCCGCTGCTCAGATTTTTTTTGTCTCTGCCGGCATGCCTCGGCCTGCTTGCAATGCCTCCGCCTATCTGCTTGAGATTGCCAGGCACGGCGACGAAGTCCTTGCGCTCGGCTAAGCCCTCTTCGTCCGACCTTAGCGCGAGCGCGCAATTTATCAGCTCGGCAGTCCTCTCCGCCTGTTTCTCCGTAAAGCCCATGAGCTGGCGGAAACGCCGCTCCTCTTTTTTGCCTATAATAGGATTCTGCGAGCCGGGGCGCCAGCCGTCTCTCAAAAGCTGGCGCAGTGCAAAGGTGAGGTGAAAGACCTCGTCGGCCGCTTCAGAGCAGCGATTCTCCAGAAGCTGTGAAAGGCGGTCGGGGTCCTCTAAAATATTTACGCCGTATTCCTCTGTCAGCTCCGCCATAACGCGGCGAAAATCGTCAGCCATTGCCGCACCTCTCATTCATTCAGTAGTATACAACAACAGGCCTTTAAATAATACGATTGAAAAAGGGCCGGGCTGATGATATTCTGAGCACGGGGTGAGACAAATGAACAGAAAAGCATTCGCCGCACTCTTTATTCTGCTGACGCTGCCGGCGGCGTTTTTCGCCGCGGCTCAGGGGTGGAGGGCCGACAATTTGTCAATACTCGATAAAGCCGGAAAAATAATTTTTTCCGCGCCCGTCCCCTTCGGCTTCAGATTCACCACGAGCTACATCCACTCTGTGGAGCGCACTCCCGTGGAAGACGAATACGCGCTCTGCGGAGGGAGGCTGTGGGTCTGGCAGGAGCGCGTCAAATCGTCGAACGCGGGGATGCCCTGCCTCAAACCGGAACACGGGCTCTACATCAGCACGCCGGAATGGATGATATTCCAGGGAGGGCGCGAGTCGTGGGAGCGCTTCTTCCTGCGGGTCGGCAACGAGGAGTTCGGCCGCAATAAATTAAGGATGCCGCCTTTCGGCGAGACGGAGCTCTTCAAGCGATTGCCAGAAGAGCGCCTGACGATAGCGGCCTCGGCCGATGCCATCGCAAATTCCCGGACGACCGGCATCAAGGCGCTCTTCGGGAAAAAGCCTTCGGAAAATTAAAAAAGGCCCTCGAGCCCGAGGGCGAAAAGCAGGGCTCCGCAACAGAAGATAAGGAATTTAAAACTTACAGGCAAACGCCGCAGTAAGCCGTCGGCTGCCGCCGCCACGCGCCGCGCCGACGGCATAACGCCCTCCTTTATTATAAAGACCTTCAGCCAAAAAAATAAAAAATCCGCGCCGAACATCGGCAGAGCGGAAAGGCCGAGAGAGAGTCCGACGTTTAGCGGGAAAAAGAGCGCGGCAATCGTAGCGGGATAGAGAAGCGCTTCAAGCGTCGCGCCGACCCCGGCGAAGCCGGCGCGCTTCGCCGCGCCATTGGGAGCGAGAACAATAAGGGAAAAGGCCAGCAGGACAAAGCCCGCTTTTCCGCACGCGTCAGCGCTTTCAAAGAGCAGCGGCGACGCATAGGTCTCAAAGGAAAGCAGCGCTCCCGGGAGGCCGCAAAGAGAGGCAAAGAGCAGGAATAAAGACAAAGAGGCCGCGAGCGCGGCGAAAAACTTTACCCCGCGGTCACAGAGAAGGGAAATCAAAATATTCTCGCCGGCCGCCAAACAGTCTAAGCGCGAAAGAATCACGGCAAGAAAAACGAGAGCGAAGAAAAAAAACATTCCCCGCCGAAACGGCGCAAATGCCGGAAGGGAACCCATCGGAATAAAATAAAACGCGGCACAGAAAAATATCGCAGAAAAAAGGGAAAGGAAGCGTGCGCGCGGCACAAGTGCGGAGGCAACGCCGGAAGATGCTCCGTATCCTGCGTTCTCCGCTTTAAAAAACTTTTCTTCGAAGAGCGCGAAGAGGAACGAAAGCGAAATTGTTATATAAGCAAGAGCTATCGCTGACGCGATAAAAATAAACGTTCTATACATCTGGAAAATAAAATGCGCCGACTTGCGGCGCGAGTCGAGCCGTCGCTTAAAAAAAGAGCCGCCGTAAGGCGGCCCTTTTCCATCGGCTTCGTATTACTTAATGAGCCCCTTCTCCTTGTAGAACTTCTCCGCGCCGGGATGCAGCGGAGCCGTAAGGCCGTCGAGGGCTCCCTTAAGGGTGATTTCCTTGCCCTTAGCGTGGACGGCCGCTATATCCTTCAGGTTGTCGAACATTGCCGTCAGGAAGTCGTATATCTGATCGGCGGGAACGGAATCATTGGTGATGAGTATCGCCATGACGGCCGGCGTCTTCGTGTCCTTGTCGATTCCTTTATATGTCTTCGCAGGAATCGTGCTGGGTACGAAGAAGGGGTAGGCCTTGTGCAGCTTCGCGAGGAAAGCGTCATCGAAGTTCAGCAGGTCGACGTCTTTGGTTGTCGTGAGGTCCATGATCGAAGCCGTCGGGAAGCCGGCGACGACGAATCCGGCGTCGATCTGATTGTCCTTGAAGCGGCTCGTTACCGCAGCAAAGTCGAGGAAGTCGGCCTTCTTAAGGTCTTTATAGGTGAGCCCTGCCAGCTTGAAGATCGCCTGGACGTCGCCTTCAACGCCCGAACCGGGGGCGCCGACGCCGACGCGCTTGCCTTTAAGGTCGGAGATGCTTTTGATCCCGGCATCCTTCGCAACGACGACCTGGACGTTTTCAGGGTAGAGAGAAGCTACCGTGCGGATGTTCTTAAGGGGTTTGCCCTGGAACATCAGCTCGCCGTTGTAGGCCCAGTGTGTGATGTCGTTCTGCACGAAAGCGATTTCGATGCCCTTAGTCGCGATGAGGTTCGCATTCGCGACAGAGGCGTTTCCCGTCTCGGCCGTGCACTGAATCTTGCCGCCCTTTGTGACCGCGGAAGCGAGAGCTCCGCCCACCGCGTAGTATGTGCCGCTTGTGCCGCCTGTCGCGATCGACAGGTATGTCGCCGCCTGCGACGCCGTTGCAATCGAGAGAGCCGCTATCAGCGCGACCGTTGTTACGATGATACCCTTTTTCATTTGTATTTCCTCCCTGTTTTTTTTTTGCAAAGCGGGACAGCCGGTCCCGCTTACCGCCTGTTTGTCTCCGCCGAACGAACGGCTAAGCCGCTTTAGCTTTCATCCTTGCCTTGGCAGTTTGAACAACGAAGATCAGGGCAAGGACCGCAAGCCCGAAGATATCGGACGCCGTGCCCGGTATCATCAATCCGAGGGCCCCTATGAAGGCGATTATGCGCATGTAGAACGCCATATGCGCCTTGAAGAAGCCTATAGTGAACATCGCGAGCAGGAAAACCCCTATCAAAGCCGTGCCTATGGCCTGCACCATTTCAATCGGCACGACGTCGATGAAGAGAAGCATCGGGCTGTAGACGTAGATGTACGGTACGAGAAAGCCCGCGAGCGCAAGCTTGAAAGCCGTAACTCCCGTCTTCATCGGGTCGGAGCCCGCTATGCCGGAACCCGCGTATGCCGCGAGCGCGACAGGGGGCGTCAGGTCGGCCGCGATGCCGAAGTAGAAGACGAACATATACGCCGCCATCGGCGGAACTCCGAGAAGGAAGAGCGCCGGCGCCGCCATCGTGCTCGTAACTATGAAGTTCGCCGTCGTCGGAAGTCCCATGCCGAGGATGAGGCTTGCGATCATCGTAAAGAAGAGCGTAAAGACCTTCGTCAGAGCGGCTGCTGCCGCCTCCGCCGCCATTGTGGCTCCCGGAAGCAGCGAGACTATCGACGAAAGGGCGACCGCTAGACCGCTTTCCGGGGTCACCTTCGCAAGAGAGACTATAGCGCCGGCGATTCTCAGCGCGAGCCCCGTCAGAGTGCCCATGCCGACGACCATTCCCACCGTCGCGCACGCGCAGGCCACGCCTATCGCGCCGCGCGCGCCGCTTTGGAACGCTTCGAATGTCCTCAGAGGCGTCAGCCGCGTCTCCTTATTGAGCCACGAGAGCACGAAGCTGATAAGGATGCCGTTGAACGCCGCCTTCAGCGGCGTATAGCCGGCAAGAAGGAAGTAAATGATCGCGATAAGCGGTATAAGAAGGAAGCCTTTCGACCTCAGCAGCGGCCAAATAGGCGGAAGCTGCGACCAGGGGATGCCCTTCAGTCCGAGGCGGCACGCTTCGAAATGCACCTGCACCATGACGGCGAAGTAGTAAAGCAACGCCGGGACGACAGCCGCTATAGCGACTTCGATGTAAGGGATGCCGAGTATCTGAGCCATGATGAACGCCGCTGCGCCCATGACCGGCGGCATTATCTGCCCGCCGGTCGACGCTACCGCTTCGACGGCGCCCGCAAAGTGCGGCTCATATCCGACGCTTTTCATAAGAGGGATAGTAAACATGCCCGTCGTGCAGACATTCGCCACAGATGAACCTGAGACGGTCCCCATAAGGCCGGAGCTCACTACCGCGACCTTCGCCGGGCCTCCCGTCGACCAGCCTGCGAGAGAGAGCGAGAGGTCTATGATGAACTTGCCGAGCCCCGTCTTCTCAAGCACCGCGCCGAAAAGGATAAACATAAAAACGAATGTCGAAGACACTTCCAGCGGCGTGCCGAAAATACCCTCCGTTCCCAGATACATATGGTTCACTATGCGCGCCACGTTGAAGCCGCGGTGCGCGATCACCGCCGGCATATACCGCCCGAAGTAACAGTAAAGCAGAGCCACTATCGCAAGGCCGGGCAGTATCGGGTTGGATATTCGCCTCGTAGCCTCGAGCAGCGTGACGATCAGAATAAATCCCATCACCAGATCCGCCCTCGTAGGCAGCCCGGCCCTCGTTACCAGATCGTTGAAGAAAACGACGAGATACATCGCGCTCGCTACGCCGAACGCGGCAAATATGAAATCATAGAACGGGATGCCGCTCGTTTTCGACTGCTTCGACGACGCCGGGTAGAGAAGAAAGACCAGCGCCAGCGTGAACGCGAGATGGACGGCCCCTTGCTTTTGCGCAAGCAGCAGACCGAAACCGGAGGTATAAAAGTGGAAGCACGACATCGCGACAGCCAAAACGGCGATCATCTTGCCCTGCCAGCCGGAAAGCGTCCTGAAGCGCGCTTCTGTGTCATATTTGCGCATCAATTCGTCAAGATCGACTTTTGAGCTTTCATCCGTCCGGTCGATTACCTTTGTTTCTGTTTCGCTCACAAACGATTCCTCCCTCACAGGAAAAATAGAGGCGTTAAGCCGACGCGTGAAAACAGCGCATCCAAGCGTATTAAGCCAGAAAACTTTTGAAGCAGAAGCCGCTCACCCGCCTGCCTTTAACACTGTTTTACGCAATCAACAAAAGCCACCGCAATTATTATATATTTTTTTTTAAAATTATGTCAATAATGGCGTTCAGCGGAGAGTTTACAAAGATACAGATCAACGCTATTTTTGTTTTTTCCTTGACGTAACCTTACATTGCAATTATCATCAAAGAGTTGAAAGCGTATCATATCTATCCGGGCTTCAACAGCATAAAAGGAGTGAAAGTAATGGGGACACGCAAACCTGAGGATATTCGCAGCATAGCGCTCATTTCACACGGGGGCGCGGGAAAGACTACTCTTAACGAGGCTTTTCTTTTTGACGCCGGCTTGATTTCGCGCATGGGCAGAATCGAGGACAAAAACACCGTTTCCGACTTTGATTCGGAAGAACAGAAACGCGGCATTTCTATCAGCACATCGCTTTCGACTATTCCCTATAAAAATAAAACTTTATATATACTCGACACGCCGGGCTTCGCGGACTTCGTCGGAGAGCAGCGCTGTGCGATGCGCGTGGCCGACGGCGCCGTCGTTCTCGTAAACGCTACCGCCGGTGTCGAAGTCCAGACCCAGAGCGTCTGGGAGTTCGCGCAGTATTACGAGACTCCGGCGTGCTTCTTCATAAGCAAACTCGACAGAGAAAATACGGATTTTGACGACGTCGTCGCCGACATCCAGGAGAACATTTCAAAGAACGCCGTACCGCTCTACCTGCCAGTCGGAAACCAGCTGAACTTCAAAGGCGTCGTCAACGTCCTTACAAAGAAAGCATATATGTACAAGGGCGACGGCGGCAAGGAATTTACCGAAGGCGACGTTCCCGCCGACATGGCGGACGCCGTCGAAGCCGCGCGCGAAGCCCTCATCGAACGCGCGGTGGAGGCCGACGACGAAATTATGATGCGCTACCTCGACGGCGAAGAGATTTCTCTCGACGAACTTCTCGCCGTACTCCGCAAGGCCGTCTGCGCGCGCCAGCTCTTCCCCATCATCCCGGGCTCGGGCTCGGCTAATATCGGCGTTACTCAGCTGATGGATCTTATAGCAGATTACATGCCGTCGCCGAAGGATATGCTGAACCGCACCGCGCTCAAAGGAGAAGAGGTCGTCAACGTCCCGCCCGACGAAGACGGCCCCTTCCTCGGCTTCGTCTTCAAGGTCATGGTCGACCCGTACGTGGGAAAGCTTTCCTTCGTAAAGGTCTTCTCCGGCAAGCTGACGAGCGACCAGAGCGTTTACAACGTCACCGAAGAGCAGGAAGAGCGCATCAGCTCCTTCCGCTTCATGAGAGGCAAGGAGAGCGTCGAAGGCAAGGAGATCGTCTTAGGCGACATCGTAGCCATCCCCAAGCTTGAAAGCACGATAGCGGGAGACACGCTCGGCACGAAGGGCGAAACGCTGCAGTTCCGCCCGATTCAGTTCCCGAAGCCCGTCTACAGCGTCGCCGTAATGCCAAAGAGCCGCGCCGACGAAGACAAGCTCGGCAACGCGATAGCGAAGATGTTGAAGGAAGACCGCACTCTGTCGTTCGTCAAAGACCCGAAGACGAACGACGCGGTCCTCTCGGGAATGGGGGACATGCATCTCGACATCATGCTCTCGAAGATCAAAGAGCGCTACAAGGTGGACCTTGACACGCGCCTGCCTAAGGTCCCCTACCGTGAGACGATCAGGAAAAAGGCAAGTGCGCAGGGCAAGCATAAGAAGCAGTCAGGAGGACGCGGACAGTACGGCGACGTCTGGTTCGAGCTCGCGCCGCTCGAAAAGAACGCGGGCATAGAGTTCATCGACAGAGTCGTCGGCGGCGCGGTCCCCAAGAACTACATCCCGGCCGCGGAAAAGGGGCTGCGCGAGGCCGCAGCGCGCGGCTACCTCGCCGGATATCCCGCGACGGATTTCTCCTGCGCGATTTTCGACGGCTCCTATCACGAAGTCGACTCCTCGGAAATGGCGTTCAAGATCGCCGCCTCTCTCGCCTTCAAAAACTGCATGGAGAAGGCTAACCCGGTCATCATGGAGCCGGTGATGAACGTCGAGGTCACGGTCCCCGAGGAATGCCTCGGCGACGTAATGGGAGACTTCAACAGCCGCCGCGGCCGCATCATGGGTATCGACAGCGAGGGCAAGCTGCAAATCGTGAAGGCGCAGTGCCCGCTCTCCGAGATGTTCCGCTACGCGATAATACTTCGTTCGATGACGTCGGGACGCGGTTCTTTCTCGATGGAATACAGCCACTATGAGGAGCTGCCCCCCGATATAGAGAAGAAGGTCATCGAGCAGGCGGCTCAGGAGCGCAAGGAAGAGGAAGAATAATTTTCCGCATGACAACCGAAGGGCGCTCTCCACGGAGGGCGCCCTTTTTAATTCTCGGTCAATGCGAGTAGAGTGTGAACGATGTCGAAAAAAAACGCGCAGATATTTTTGATCTTCATCGCCTATTACAGCATCAGCTGCCTATCCAACGCCTATTTCCTCTTCGGCCCCTTCTATGAAAAGCTGGGCGCGACGCCGCGCGAGGTCGGGCTTTTCTTCAGCGTTTTTTATCTCGTCATGCTTTTATGCCGGCCTCTCGGCAGCGCGGTGATGGAGAGGCTCGACATAAGGCGCACAATGATCGCAAGCGCCGTTATGAGCGCGGCGGCGACAGCCGGCGTCGCCCTTTCGCTCGGCAACGCGACGTTGCTCATCTTCTTCCGCGCGCTGACGGGGGTGGGCGTCAGCGTGATGATCGTCGCAAACATCGCCGCGCAGTCGATACTGCTCGACGACGAGAAGACGCGCGGCGTCGGCATCGCACTATTCACGACCGGCTCGATGTTTCCCATCGCCACCGCGGTGCCTCTCTGCGAATGGTTCCTCTCGCGCGGCTGGGACGGCGCGTTCATCTGGACTCCCGTAGTATTTTCCCTGCTCTGCGCAGGCGCCTCTTTCTTCGTCGAGGATCTCAAATACAGCGCGAAGAGCGGCAAAGAATGGGGCGGCTATTCGGATCTGTTCAAGAGCCGCGGCGTCATGCTGCTGCTCGCCACAGCGGCCGTAATGTCCCTTGCCGACACTATGACTCTTTCTCTCGCTTCGCTCGCCGAGGAGCTGGGGGTCGCCGCCTCCTGCTTCATGGTCGCCGAAGCAATATCCGCGGTCTTCATCCGCACCGCCGGCTTCCGCTTCGTATCGCGCGTCCCGCGCACGAAGTTAGCCGCCCCCGCGGCGGCCCTGATGGGCTTCATACTCGTCGCGGTCTCATTCAGCGGCTCCCCTATAACCTTCGCTATATGCGGCCTCCTCTTCGGCTTCGGCATAGGGGTAGGGTTCCCTACGGCGCTGTCGCTCGTCGGCGACATGCTGCCGATGCGCTATTACCCTAAAGCTACGGGGCTCGTGCTGCTCGTTATAGATATAGGCTGGATGGCCACGCCGATGATCTTCGGTTTTGCGTCGCCGCTCTTCGGCACGGTAGGCGCCTTCCGCATGATCGGCGCCGCGGCTTTCGCCGTGTCGGCGCTGCTCTACTTCACTAAATGGCGCGGCGTGAAGTTCGAAAAATATTGATTTATTTCGCCTCGATGAGCGCGGCCATCAGGGCCGCCCTCATCGCAGGCGTCCTGAACGGATGCCCGACCGAGTCGACCTTTATCGTAATGCCGCGCGGGCTTTTAAGGAGCTTTATATAGAAATGCTGCTCGAAGCCCTCGTCCGCGGTGATCACGAGCATCAGCGCCGCGTCCTCGCCGGAGAGGAAGGCGTCGCGGTATACCCAGTGCCCGCTTCCATCCGCGGCGGCGCCCTCGCGCCCCTTCAACGCCTCCGCGACTTCCTTTACGTTTTTTTTCGTATCAGCTTCGCACCCCATCGGCCAGCTCTCCTCCTTTTTGATTTCTTCTTTAAGCGCTGTTTCCTTGCGCACCACCAGACGCCACGTGTCCTTGCCCATAGCCTTCCATTTGCGCTCGTATTTCGTGATATAGGGGCGTTCGGGATTCCTCTCCAGCGCTTGCGCCCGAAAGGATGGCGCCGCGTCGAAAGCCTCGGCCGCCTCTTTAGCGTACCATTCGACGTCGGTCGCCAACTCGAAGGCCCCGCCGGGAGCTATAAGATAATCCATCAGCCCCGAGAAGGAGGGCACGGTCACGCGGCGCTGAGCGTGGCGAGCCTTAGGCCACGGGCAGGGGAAGTTCATATAGACGCGCTGGGCGCTCTGCGGCGCAAAGCAGTGGCGCAGCAGGAAGCGCGCGTCGCCGTGCATCAGGCGCACGTTCTCCAGCCCGGCCGACATCACGCGGCGCGCGCCCTTGGCCGCGCAGAGCTGCGAGACCTCTATGCCGACGACTAAAGCGTCCGGGCTGCCCTTAGCGAGGAATTCAAGAAATTCCCCGTTGCCGAAGCCTATCTCGACAAGCAGGCGCTCGTGCGGGAATATCCCCTTCCAATCGACCGGCAGCTTTTCGTTTTGGGCGACGATCACTTTGTTAAGATTCCAAAACATTTCTTTCTCCGTTGTCACTGTTCTTCAAAACAAAGGCGGGCTCTTGCGCGAGCTCGAACCATTTTTCCAGCGGAAGCTCCTCCGCCCTCGCGGTCGGCTTCAGCGAGTGTCGCGAAAGTATGCGGAGCGCCGATTCCCTCGTCATGCCGCAGGAGGCGCACCAGTTGTTGCAGAGCGTCTTGCGCCTCTGCGTGAAGGAGCGCGCGAGCAGCGAGCGCCACGTACTGTCGTTCGCTATGTCCGCGTTCTTTTCGATTTTTATCTCAACGACGGCGGACATCACCTTCGGCCTGGGATGAAACGCCGCCGGCGGGACTTTGCGCAGCACGGCGGCGCTGCCCATCGCCTCGGCCGTTATTCCGAGCGGCGAGCGCTCCCTGCGGCACGCCGGCGAGACGACGCGCTCGGCCGCTTCGAGCTGCAGCATCAGCAGCATGTAATCCATGCCGCGCGGCGCGAGCCGCTCAAGGAAGGTCCAAATGAGCGGAGTCGTTATATGATACGGCAGGTTCGCGACTATCTTCGACGGGCGCTCGCCAAGCCCGCTTTCATAATCGAATCTCAGCGCGTCGCAGAAGATCGGGCGGCAGCGCCCGTCGTGCGACGCTATGTTTTCGAGGCGTTCGCGCAGCCGTTCGTCGACCTCGATGGCGTAAAGCCTCTTTAGCGGCGTCCTCAGAAGAGCGCGCGTGAGGACTCCGTCTCCGGGGCCGATCTCGAGGACGACGTCGCGGCCGGAAAGCCGCGCGCGTTCGGTGATGAAGTCGGCGAGGCTCTCGTCTATCAGAAAATTTTGTCCGATATCTGTGTTATGCACAAAGCGTTTTTTCTCAGCCACTTGCAACACGCACTTTCAGAAATTTGCGGCGGCAGACGCGCCGCTATGTATTTTATCATCGAAGGGGGATTTTATCATTGCGGTCCCGCGCATTTATCGGATAAAATAGAGCGCGGCTTTGAAGGAGTGAGTTTTCGCTGTGAAATACGACAATATAAGAAATTTCAGCATAATAGCCCACGTAGACCACGGAAAATCGACGCTCTCCGACCGTCTGCTCGAGGCTACGGGAACTATAGAAAAAAGAAATATGAAGGCGCAGCTTTTAGACCGGCTGGAGATAGAGCGCGAACGCGGCATAACGATAAAATCCGTCCCCGTGCGCATGGATTATAAAGCGGCCGACGGCGGGAACTATGTGCTGAATCTGATAGACACGCCGGGGCACGTGGACTTTTCCTACGAGGTCTCGCGCTCTCTTGCAGCGTGCGAGGGAGCCGTGCTCGTAGTCGACGCGGCGCAGGGCGTGGAGGCCCAGACCGTCGCGAACAGCTATCTCGCGGCAGACCTCGACCTTGAGCTCATCCCGGTGCTGAACAAGATAGACCTCCCTTCCGCCCACCCCGAGCAGGTGAAGCGCGAGCTCGAGGAGATCATAGGGATAGACGCCGGCGACGCGGTGCCCGTATCGGCGAAGACCGGCGAGGGCGTCCCGGAGTTGCTCGAACGAATCGTGCGCGACATCCCGGCGCCCTCCGGCGACGCATCGGCGCCGCTTCAGGCTCTTATTTTCGATTCGGTCTACGACAATTACCGCGGCGTAATCTGCTACGTGCGGGTCGTCAACGGGACTCTTTCAGCCGGGCAGAACGTCCGCTTCATGGCGACTGCGCAGGATTATGAGTTGACGGAGGTCGGAGTCTTCAAGCCCGAGATGATTCAGGTCGGGGCCCTCGGCCCGGGCGAGGTCGGCTACATCTGCGCCAGCATAAAGACCATCGACGAGGCGCGCGTCGGCGACACGGTGACGGAGAGCGCGAGGCCGGCCGCAGAACCCCTCGCCGGCTACAAAAAGGTGAAGCCTGTGGTCTTCTGCGGATTTTACCCGATAGAACGCGAGGACATAAACCAGCTGCGCGAAGCGCTGGAAAAGCTGCAGATCAACGACTCCGCGATCAGCTTCGAGCCGGAAAATTCCGCCGCGCTCGGCTTCGGCTTCCGCTGCGGCTTCCTCGGCCTACTGCATATGGAGATAGCGAAGGAGCGCCTCAGCCGCGAATTCGGCGTCGACCTCGTGGCTACGGCGCCGAACGTCGTCTATCAGATACTCCTCACGGACGGCTCCGTGAAAGAGGCGCACCGCCCGTCGGATTTTCCGGAACAGGTGCGCATCGAGGAGATTCGCGAGCCCTATATAAAGCTTTCGATATTCATGCCCGACCAGTTCGTCGGCGCCGCGATGCAACTCTGCCAAGAAAAGCGCGGCAGCTACTCCGGTATGGACTATATAGCGCCGGAGCGCGTACGCCTTACTTACGACATGCCGCTCGCCGAGTTCATTCTCGACTTCCACGACAGGCTCAAATCCTGCACGCGCGGATATGCGTCGCTCGACTACGAGCACGTCGGCTTCCGCGCGGCGAATCTCGTCAAGGTCGACGTGCTGCTGCAGGAGGAACCGGTGGACGCTTTTTCGTTCATATGCCACGCAGACCAGGCTTACCACAGGGGGCACGCAGTGGTCGGCAAGCTCAAGGAGCTCATCCCGCGTCAGCTCTTCGAAGTGCCGGTGCAGGCGGCGGTCGGCAAAAAGGTCATCGTGCGCATGAACATAAAGGCCGTGCGCAAGGACGTCCTCGCTAAATGCTACGGCGGCGACGTCACGCGGAAGCGCAAGCTGCTCGAAAAGCAAAAGGAGGGCAAGAAGCGCATGAAGCAGGTGGGACACGTTTCGATCCCGCAGGAGGCCTTCCTCGCCTTCATGGACGTTACGAAGTCCGAGGAAAATTAGCGCGGCCGATGCCCCCGAAATCCCTTTATATCCACGTGCCCTTCTGCGAGCGTAAGTGCGCCTACTGCGCGTTTGCAAGCGCCGTGCCGAAAAAGGGGGAGCGCGGGCTTTATCTGGAAGCGCTTGCCAAGGAGTTCGACATCCGCCTGCGGGGAACGCGGCTGAAGCTTGAGACCTGCTACGTCGGAGGCGGCACGCCTACGGCGCTTTCTCCGGCGCAGTGGAATTCGCTCGTCGCCACAGTAGAAAAACATTTCGACTTCGCGCCCGCCGCCGAGGTCACAGTCGAGGCCAATCCTAATTCTCTAACCGCGGAACACCTGAAGATATGGCGCGACTGGCGCGTCACGCGCGTCAGCATAGGAGTCCAGAGCTTCGACGACGCAGAGCTGAAGCTGATGGGGCGTCTGCACGACGCCGACGGGGCGCGGCGCGCGATCGCAGCGGCGCTTTCCTGCGGCTTCGACGTCGGCGCCGATCTCATCTTCGGGCTGCCGCGCCAGACCTTCCGCGGATGGGGGCTCACGCTGCACGAAGCGGCGCACCGCGGCTTGTCGCATATCTCTTTGTATCAGCTGACTCTTGAAGAAGGCACGCCTTGGGCGTCGCTCGACGAAAAGCTGCTCGGCGACGGCTACGCCGCCTACCGCTGGGCGCAGTGGTACCTTCCGCGCAGGGGATATGCGCAGTACGAGGTCGCAAACTTCGCCGTGCCCGGACGCGAGAGCCGCCACAACGCAAATTACTGGCGCGAGGGAGAATATATCGGAGCCGGCCCCGCGGCGGTCAGCTACACGGCCGGGCTCCGCAGCAAAAACTACGGCTCGCTCGCGCGCTACGCCAAGAGCCTTGAGGAGGGCGCGCTTCCAATCGAAGAAAGCGAAGAGCTGACCGCCGAAAAAAGCGCGAGGGAGGCGGCCGTGCTCGCCCTTCGCATGACGGAGGGCGTCTTTGCGGAAAATTTTATAAAGAGGTACGGCGAAAAAAATTACCGCAGCGTCTGTTCCGCGATGCAAAAATTCCCGCGCGCCCTATACGAGATCGACAACCGCGGCATAAGGCTGACAAAAAAGGGGATGCGCGTCGCAAATATAATTTGGTCTGAGATAATATAGAATTTCCGAGATTTTCATATACAATTAACGAACAAATAAGTTACCGGAGGATTTCCCGTGGACGCGAAACTTCAGCAGATTATGAGACAAATACCTTCCATGGACAGGCTGCTCGCTCTGCCGTGGGTTGCGGAATACGAAAAAAAGCTCGGGCGCGAAACCGTGAAATCGCTGCTCTCCGAGCTGCTCTCCCGCCAGCGCGCCGAAATAGTCAAAAACAGCGACACGGCCTTCGACGCGGGCACGATAGCGGAGGACGCGCGCAAACTGATGAAAAAGAAAGCGACGCCTTCGCTGCGCCCGGTGGTTAACGCTACCGGCGTCGTGATACATACGAACCTCGGCCGCTCGCTGCTCGCCAAGGAAGCGATCGACGAGGTCGTGAGCGTCGCCGGCTCTTACAGCACGCTCGAATATTCGCTCGAAGAGGGCGCGCGCGGGCATAGAAACGATCACGCGGAATGGCTGCTTAAAAGGCTGACCGGCGCGGAGGCCGCGATCGTCGTCAACAACAACGCGGCGGCCGTCATACTCGCGCTCACGGCGCTCGCCAAGGATAAAGAATCGATCGTCTCGCGCGGCGAGCTCGTCGAGATAGGCGGCTCCTTCAGGATACCGGAGATAATGGCCCTTTCGGGGACAAAGATGGTCGAGGTCGGCACCACTAACAGGACTCACCTCGGCGACTACGAAGATGCGATAACTGACGAAAGCGCGATGCTTTTAAAGGTGCATCCCTCGAACTACCGCGTCGCCGGCTTCCACTACTCGGTGCCGCGCGAGGAGCTGGCCTCTCTCGCACATTCCCGCGGGCTGATTTTGATGGAAGACCTCGGCAGCGGCATGCTGATCGACGCCTCGGCGGCCGGGTTGTCGAGCGAAAACGACCCGACCGTCGCCCAGTCGCTGAAAGCCGGCTGCGACGTCGTGACCTTCTCCGGGGACAAGCTGCTCGGCGGGCCGCAGATCGGCGCGATCGTCGGCAAAAGAGAGCTCATAGAAAAATTGAAGGGGCAGCAGCTGCTGCGCGCGCTGCGGGTCGACAAAATGACGCTCGCCGCCTTCGAAGCGACGCTGAGGCTCTATCTGCGCGGCGACGAACGCTCCGTGCCGACCGTAGAAATGATATTCAGGACGGAGGAGGAGCTTCGCGCCGGCGCGAGAAAGCTCGCGAGGAGGCTGCGCGCCCTGCTCAAGACGACGAGGCTGCTGCGCTATTCGCTGGAAGTCGTTCCGGCGAAGGACGCCGTCGGCGGCGGGAGCTTCCCGCAGGCGGAACTGGCCGGCTACGCCGCGGCGCTCGGCATACCTGAGATGGGCAGCGCCGGAAAGCTCGCCGAAAGGCTGCGCCTCTGCTCCGTACCGGTCGTCGCCGGAGCGGCGGACGATAAAGTCCTCTTCCACATCCGCACTCTGAGAGAGGGCGACGACGAACGCATAGCCGCCGCGCTTTCCGAAGTACTTGAGATCGGAAAAGAGGGCGGCAATTGATGCACGACGAATACCCCTTCATCATCGGCACCTCCGGGCACATCGACCACGGGAAGACGGCGCTCGTAAAGCGCTTAACTGGGGTCGACTGCGACCGCCTCGGCGAAGAGAAAAAGCGCGGCATGACGATAGAGCTCGGCTTCGCGCCTCTCACCCTGCCCTCCGGGCGCACCGTCAGCATCATCGACGTCCCGGGACATGAAAAATTCATCAGGCAGATGGTCGCCGGCGCCGCCGGGATCGACGCCGTCATGCTGGTGATAGCTGCGGACGACGGCGTCATGCCTCAGACGCGCGAGCATCTGGCGATAATATCGCTGCTCGGCATAAAAAACGGCCTCACGGTGATCAACAAGACGGACCTCGTCGACGGCGAAACGCTCGAACTGGCGATCGACGACGCGAAAAGCGCGCTCGCAGGGACGTTCCTCGAAGAGAAGCCGATAATCCCCGTATCCGCTCTGACGGGCGCGGGAATCGAAGAGCTGAAGGGCGCGCTGCAGAAGATGACTGAAAGCGCGCCTACGCGCAGCAAAAAGGGCGCCTTCTTCCTGCCAGTCGACAGGGCCTTCCACATCTCAGGCTTCGGCACCGTCGTCACGGGGACTGCGATAAAAGGAGAGCTGCGCGAGGGCGACGAAGTCGAGATAATGCCCGGGGGAATCATTTCGAAAGTGCGCTCCGTCCAGGTCCACGGAGAGGCGGTCGAGCGCGCGACGGCCGGACAGCGCGTCGCGGCGAACCTCGCCGGCGTTTCGCTAGGCGACATAAAGCGCGGCGACGTCGTAGCGGCGAAGGGCTGCTTCTCCGCCTCACAATGCCTCAACGTCTCTATAAGGGTGCTTCGCGAAGCGGAGCCGATAAAGCACTGGCAGAGGATGAGGCTGCACGTCGGGACGTCGGACAGCGTCGTCCGCGTCTGTCTGCTCGACCGCGAGCGGCTGCTGCCCGGCCGCCGCGCGCAGGCGCAGCTGATCACCGAAGAAGCGGTAGTCACCCACCTTGACGCACGCTTCATACTGCGAAACTACAGCCCGCTCGTCACGGCCGCCGGAGGAAAAATTTTAACGACGGCGGGCGAAAGGCCGAAGAACAAAGCGGCCAAAGCCGCACTGCTCGAATGCCTGAACAGGCTGGCCGAGGAGCCGCCGCTCAAAGAGAGGATACTTGCGCTGATAAATTACCGGGAAGTCATGGGCGCGGCGGAAGCGGCGAGGGCGAACGAAATGACCCAGCCGGAGCTGATGCGCGCGATATCTCCCTTAGAAGCTAAGGGGGGGCTTTTCGTCGTGCGCGGCGGCGACGCCGCGCTGATCTCAAAAGACAAATTCGAAAGCCTGACTAAAAGCCTGACCGCGCTGCTCTCGGCCTTCCACGGCAAGCATCCCGAGAGAATCGGCATGCCGGCGGAGGAATGCGCAAAGGCCCTTATGCTCTCGGATATAAGATTCGCGAAGGAGCTGTTCGAACTCCTCGGCAAGCGCGGAGTCATATCGTACAAAGACGAACGCGCGAGCCTCGCCGGCTTCGCTCCCTTCGACGAGGAAGCCTTCGCCGCGAAGGCCGAAGCGCTGAAAAAATTCGCGCTGAAGGCAGGCTACAGCATGCCGACGATCGAAGAGGCCCAGAGCGCGCTCGGCTTCTCCGGCGATGAAATGCGGCGCGTAATATCTTCTCTCAAAGAGAAAAAGGAACTCGTGCTGATAACGGGCGGCTTCATCTGCCTGCGCGAAATCGAGCGGGATTTCAGAAAAAAGCTCGAAGATATCGCAGGGGAGATAACTCTCGCCGCTGTCAGAGACGCTACTGGCAGCAGCAGAAAATACGCTCTGCCGATGCTTGAATATTTCGACGGGATCGGGGTGACGAGAAGGGTCGGAGACAAAAGAATCCTGATGAAAAGATAAGCCTTTCGGCAAAAACTCTCTAAATTTTTGAGCAAACCTCAATAACGGGGCACTTTCTATTCTATTTGAAGTGCGCTTCAGCACTGTCTTTGCCGCTATTATAATGGGTTATCACTGCTTTTTCAGCCCCGATTGGGTCTCCATTTTCTATAGCTTTTATTATCATTTCATGTTCTTTGACTATTATATTAGCCCACTGGCTATTACAGTACATACAATCTCTTTTAGAACGAATTCCATCCCAAAGAAAAAAGAAATGTTTTTTCATTATAACATTATTGTAATTTTCTGTGAGTTTCTTATGGAACTCGTCGTTAATGTGGCAAAAAAAGACCTTGTCGTATGATAGAATGTTCTTTCTTAGTTCCTCATTAATACTATATAATTTTTTCAGGTCAACGAGAAAAGGCCGTTTTGCGAGTTCTTTTACAGCGTAGCTTTCCAAAACGCGTAGTACTTCTAATATTTGTATATATTCATTGATAGTTAGATTACTGACAGCATAGCCAGTTTTAGGGGTATGGATGACAATGCCTTCAGTAGCTAGTTTCCGTAGCGCTTCCCTTATAGGGGTTTGGCTCATACATAAATCAACAGCTAAAGAATCAATATTTATATGCATACCAGGTAGTAAGTGATGTTGTTCAATGAGCATTTTTATGCTTCTTGACGCCTGATCTGCTAACGATGGCATGCAAAATCACCTTCTCTTTATATAAAGGTACTATGTAGTAGAGTATATTATATATCATAATATAGTTAAATATAATAATTTAGTATAATATATTTTATTAATAATATAATATCTTTGTATTAATATATCATATTTATTCTATAAGATTTACTATAATTAATAATATTTTATATTGTAATTAAAACTACAGTTGATATACTCAATCCCGTACAGACGAAAAGGTGCATATTATTTTCTAATTTTATTGCAGTAGCAATTAGAGCTTAAGGAGGAACATTATGCAAATGTTACGGAAAAAAGTTTTGCTTATTGAACCAACTATACACCGGCTTGGAATAGAGTTGCTCCAGACGAAGGTAGATATAGTAATGGCTCCCGATGGCAAAGAAGACACTTTAATAAGATACTTGCAAGATGAGGGTATTGAAGCCTTGATAGCTAGGGTTGAGTTAATTACGAAGAGAGTGATAGATAGCGCAGCTGGACTGCGAGTGATAGGTCAGCATGGAGCGGGGCTAGACAACATAGATGTAAAAGCTGCGCAGGTAAGGGGGATAAGAGTCGTCAATGCACCTGGCGTAAATGCTATTTCAGTAGCAGAACATGTAATAATGCTTATGCTCGGTGTAAGTAAGCGTATAGTGTCATCAGACACAGCTGTTCGTAGCGGAGACTGGTCCTTTAGGAACCGCATGGTACCAATTGAAATGAACGGTAAGACTCTGCTTCTGCTTGGATTGGGAGCAATAGGTAGAAATGTTGCACAGAAAGCGCGCACAGCGTTTAATATGAAAATATATGCATACGACCCGTTAATATCAGAGCTTGAGATGAGAGCGCTTGGCGTAGAAAAAGTGAATAATATATCAAAAGCGCTCCCCATAGCGGACTACGTCAGCATACATGTACCACTTATGGAGTCCACAAAAGGCATGATTGGTGAAAAGGAACTTCGTAGCATGAAGGAGTCTGCATATATAATCAACACCTCAAGAGGCCCCCTTATCAATGAAAAAGCTCTTATTGACGTGCTGAAAGAGAATCGTATTGCTGGCGCTGGCCTCGACGTATTTGAACAAGAACCGCCCTCGACAAGCAATGGTTTATTTTGTTTGCCTAACGTAATAGTTACTCCGCATTTTGCCGGCGACACAGAAGAGTCTAAACAAAGAACAACAATGACAATTGTTAAGGCTGTACTCAACGCATTAGCATAGCAGTATGGGTTTCACGGGTTATTACTGCGTTTATAGAGTCTTTCCAGTGACGACTAATATATTCAAGCAACAAATAACATAAATCAAAGAGGAGCTGATAACAATGAAATTGAAAGGTATTATCACAGCGCTGGTCACACCCCTGCTGGACGGAGAAGCAAAGCTAAACAAACCCGTCCTCCAGGAAATTACAGAATATGCTATATCAAATGGAGTTCACGGTGTGTGTGTTCTTGGAGGCACTGGAGAATACTGTGCATTAACTGATGAAGTCAAGACGTCTGCAATTGAGACAGTTGTTGAAAAAGTTAATGGCAGAGTCCCCGTCGTCGTTGGAATTGTCGAGCCGGGAATCGGGCAGACTATTAAAATGGTAAGGAAAGCGAAAGAAATAGGAGCGGACGTTGCGATGGTAGTCAGCCCTTACTACGTAAGCGTCTCTCAAGAAGGGCTCATTGATTACTACAGCAAAATATCGGACACAGCGGATATTCCACTCGTCTTATATAACGTACCTTACCGCACGGGCACTAATATCGAACCACAGACTGTATCGACAATAGCGGATCAATGCAACGTCATAGGCATTAAAGAATGTAGCCCTAACATGGCACAGGTCCAAAAACTGATATCACTGTGCGGCGACAAAATATCGCTTCTTTCCGGTGAAGATCTCTTTGTCGTGCTGGAAATGACTTTTGGCATTGAGGGCGGGATACTTGCCAGTGCGTCAATAATCCCAGACAAATGGGTAGAAATATATGATGCAATGAAAAAGGGAGATATAAAAGGAGCAATCGAACGTCACACTAAACTTCTTCCGTTCTTTAGCGCTATGTTCTCGGAATGCAATCCTGGCCCGCTGAAGGCATCCATGGAATTGAAGGGTTTCAATGTTGGGCCCGTTGTGTCCCCGCTGACACAAATCAAAGAAGAAAACCTTGCTAAGCTTAAGGCTGTAATGAAAGATATGAGAATGATATAGAACTATATTCCTTTAGCCAAGATTTTAAATGGTATGTAGTTCTGAGTTTTTGTACTAATAAGTTACGGGTTTTTAAGAAAAAACTGTTTTAAAGGAGGCGTTTTATGTGAGTAAAGAACATATCTATCTCGTGGGGATACTTGCGTACATCAGCTTGTTGGTGACCATCGGTTTCCTGGCTAGGAGACGTGTAAAAAGTGCTGCTGACTTTCAGCTTGGTGGTGGTAAAATTCCAACATTTGTTCTTGTTGGCACGTTGGTAGCTAGTTGGCTTGGCTCTGGCACTGTCGTTGGTTATGCATCAAGAGTTTATTATTTTGGTCTCGGCGGTGTATGGTATGCGTTGGCCTGTCTTTTCTCTGTTGCCTACTTCACAATCATAATTGGCAGAATTCGTTCAATACCAGCACGTACCACACCCGAAATGCTTGAGCTTCGCTATGGGAAAACCGCAAGGAAATGGGCGGTGCTCCCTGTTTTCCTCGGTCAGGCAACGATAGGCGCCTATCAGATTAAAGCTGTAGGCTACATATTTGAGATATGCTTTGGGATAAGCTCTGACCTCGCTACTGTGATAGGTACAGGGATTATTATCGGTTATACGTTCCTGGGTGGTTTCTTTGCTGTTGCATGGTCCGATGTCTGTCAGTCGTGCATTTTTATGGTTGGTATGATGCTGGCAATACCTTTTGCTATAAATAACGCAGGTGGCTGGAGCGGTATGATTGCGGCGTTGCCACAGGGATACCTATCAATATTCAATGTACCATTCATTACTGTGCTTGGCATTTTTGTACCGACCGCATTATTAGGTGGAACTTCTATGTTTATGTACCAGCGTGCGTGGGCAGCAGAGAGTGTGGAAGCTGCAAGAAAAGGTGCCGCGATAAATTTCTGCGGGGCCGCGTTCATTTACACGCTCGTGCTCATTCTTGCTCTATCGGCGGTAGTAACCTGCCCCGGCATCAAAGGAGATACGGTCGTGTTTTCAGTAGCGACGCAGCTTCCTGTTATTATAGGACTGATGCTTGTTATCAGCTGCGCGGCAGTGTTCATTTCAACAGGAGACTCTTTGCTGCTTGCAGCATCAGCAGTATTCGTGCGCGAAATATACATGTCGAACAGAGAACCTGATGACAAACGAGAACTTCTGGCAACAAGAATCACTGTCGTCGCCATAGGCGTAGCTGGCTTGTTGCTACTCCGCTTTTACCCAACCCTAATTTCCCTCATGATGCTGGCCTACTCTGTTGAAGGTGCTGGGCTACTTTGCCCGCTCATAGCTGGTATGTATTGGAAAGGTGGTACAGAAAAAGGTGCCGTCGCAAGCATTGTGACCGGTCTAACAATAATCATTTTGTGGGAAGCTTGCGCGCGCTCTGGAGTGCCGTTTGCTAAGGCATTTCATTCATCGCTTATCGCGGTACCGGCTGCGGCAGGCGCCTACTTTGCAGTCTCTATGGTGACTAACAACGATTCCGCCCGTGTTGAGAAATTCTTTGGCTATTTTGATGGGTTAAAAAAACACTCATAGTGAGCGACATAGGCATATAAATATTTTCCCCGCTTAAACCTAATTGAGTATTATTTGTCTACTTTGGGGAGAGCGCATGCGGGGCGTAATGGAATATATAACGTTATTCATTCCGCCCCGCATTATTGCATACATAATGCAAATATCAATGCCGTTTACTATGGGATTAATTCTTAGGAACGACGCGCCTCTCTTCAATAGTACCGCTATATCCAGTAACACAAAATAGGAACATATCGAATGCCATTTTTGGCATTACTGGAAATCTCCTGTCAAAAATCGAATTGAAGAGTCTTATCCCAGATGTTGTATGTAATAAAAGAAAGGTGAAAAAATGTTAAAATATCGTCTTGGAATTGACATTGGCGGAACATTCACAGATCTTAACCTGATCGATAATGACGGCAAGGTCGTCGACACTTTTAAAGTGGCTACGACCCCCAAAGACCCTGTTCAGGGCATTCTCAACGGGCTCGACATCCTTTTCAAGAAAGGCATTGCTCCAGAAGATATCGACTACTTTGTACACGGAACAACAATAGGATTGAATACACTTCTGCAGAGGGTCGGCTCAGAACTTGCGCTGTTCGTAACCGACGGTTTCCGCGACCTGCTGAACCTCCAGCGCCTCAGGTTGCCTGTACCGTACGACTTCCGTTCACGCCTTACAGAATCCCTTATCCCCCGCGAAAGGGTATTCGAAGTTAAAGAAAGGCTTCTTTACGACGGAAGCGTCCATAAAAAACTTAACATGGACAGTCTTGATGCGGCTATTGATAAAGCGGTTAAATGCGGCGTTAAAGGTGTTGTTGTATGCTTCCTGTACAGCTACAAGAACGACATGCACGAAGAAATGGCTTGCAAGCGGATTGCGGAGAGAGCACCCGAGCTCAACGTATGCGGTTCTTCGGCTCTGTGGCCACAGACGCGTGAATATGAGCGCTGCGTGGTTGCGACTGTCAACCTATACATCCAAGAGAAAGTTAAGAAGTATTTCCAGCAGCTTGAAAGCGGGCTCAGGAAAGCGGGACTCAAAGCGCTGCCGTTCATCACACAGTCTAACGGCGGTATCATGGATATGGAACGCGCAGCCAATGAACCTATAAAGACACTTTTCTCCGGCCCGGCTTCCGGTATAATCGGAGCGGCGCATATAGCCAGATCAGCAGATAAAGCCAACCTTATCACGATAGATGTCGGCGGGACAAGCGCGGACATTTCCGTCATTGAAGACGGCAAGCCCATGTTCACTCAGAGCAGCGAAACCGGCGGTTTACCGATTCTTATTCCGACGATATCAATCGACGCTATCGGTGCCGGCGGCGGCTCCATCGCATGGATAGACAGCGGCGGCCTTCTCAAGATCGGGCCTGTTTCCGTCGGATCTGACCCGGGCCCCGCGTGCTACGGTTGGGGCAATGAAACGAAACCCGCTCTTTCCGACGCGTTCCTTCTCTGCGGATACCTGAACCCGAAACGCTTTGCAGGCGGACGCCTCCCACTGTATCCGGAGCTCTCCGAAAAAGTAATAAAGGAACTTTCCAAGTACCTGAAACTCGACACGCTCAACACGGCAGACCGCATTGTCCAGGTCGCGGTTACAAAGATGTACTCTGAAATCAACAGCATCCTGGAACAGAAGGGTATCGACCCGCGCGACTTCAGCCTTCTTGCGTTCGGCGGAGCGGGCTCTGTCGTCGGCAACTTCCTGGCAGAAGAGCTGCATATAGGCAGCGTCCTTGTTCCTCCTACGCCCGGCACACTCTGCGCTCTCGGCGCTCTTAATGCCGACTTCCTCAACGACGTCGTATCGTCAGAGCACTCGCTGCTTAGAAGCATCCCGATGGATGAACTCCGTGC
This sequence comes from Synergistes jonesii, assembly GCF_000712295.1. Lineage (NCBI taxonomy): Bacteria > Thermotogati > Synergistota > Synergistia > Synergistales > Synergistaceae > Synergistes > Synergistes jonesii. The sequence goes on from NZ_JMKI01000002.1 coordinate 52,045, forward strand.
CAAATTCGCCGGCATGAACGCTAAAGCGGAAAAATGGATTAAGGAGCAGAATATCGATAAGTACATCGAAAAAACACAGTATCTGCTTTCCATGGACGTGAGATATCACGGACAGTCTTATGAGACAGAAATGATAATCGAACCTGCATGGCTTAAATGCGAGACGCACGCGGAGATCGAAAAAGCTTTCCATGATATGCACAAGCGTTATTACGGACACTGTGACACCAACGCAGAAGTTGAAGTAGTCAATCTCAAGGTCCGTGCTCTCGGTATTACACATAAACCGCCATACGCACTGGCAGAAGAAGCAAAAGAACCCGCGAAATCGGAAACAACACGCAGGGTCATACTCAAAGGCAAGGTTTATACAGCGGATATTTATTCACGTACAGACCTGAAGTTCGGGCACTGCATCTCAGGACCGGCCGTTGTCGAGCAGGACGACAGCACAACAATAATACTGGACGGCTGGGAAGGCAAGATCAACCGCTGCGGCAACCTGATCATCACCCGCAAAGAAAGCATCAAAGGATAGCATAAGAGGAGGCGAAAATGATGCGTACTGACCCTGTATCACTTGAAATAATGCGGAATTACTATCTCTCTATTGCAAACGGCATGGCCGCCGTAATAGAACGTACATCTTACACATCATTCATTAAGGAAACGGCTGACTTTGGAGCCGCACTTATCGCGCCGACCGGAGAGTTCTTCATATATCCGCGTAATGTTGGAGTAACAATCTTTGTCGGGCTGAACCTTCTGAGAGCAGTGGAAGAATGCGGCACGCTGGAACCCGGAGATATCATCATTTTCAACGACCCCTATACATCAAACGGTTTCGCCTCGCACCTTCCCGACATCCAGGTATTCAAACCCGTATTCTATAAGGGGAAAATCGTTAACTATTCATGGGCGTTTGTCCACTGTAGCGATATCGGCGGCCTTGCTCCCGGAAGTATCTCCCCGCTCGCCAATGACATCCACCAGGAAGGGCTGAGAATGCCTCCTGTAAAGCTCTTCAAACGAGGAGAACCAAATAAAGAAGTCGAGACGCTTATTTACGCAAACTGCCGCATACCGACGCTGAACCACGGTGACGTGAATGCGATGGTTGCAGCCGTCAACACAGGAGAAAAGAGAATGCTTGAAATGATAGAGAAATACGGTATAGACGCGGTGGACGCCTCTATGCTTGACCTTCTCGATCAGGGCGAGCTCAGAGCCAGACAGGTTATATCAAAACTGCCAGACGGTGATTACAAATTCGCCGACTACCTCGATGACGACATGGCATCCGATGTTCCTATCAGACTTGCTCTTACGCTGAAAGTTAAGGGCGATGAGTTCATCATCGACTTCTCAGAATGCGACCCTCAGGTCTGCACGGCTTTCAACGTACCCTCGTGCGGCACAAAACATTCATACCTCTATCAGGGGCTGATCAACTACATCTTTAGCGAAGACCCATATATCCCCATCAATGGAGGCATTGCGAGACCTATATCCGTAATATCGCCTAAGGGATGCATCACAAATCCGGAATATCCAGCAGCTGTAGGCACTAGGCATCCTGTCAGCGCAAGACTTTACAGCGCTGTTCTCGGAGCGCTCTCACAGATCGTTCCCGACAGAGTCCCTGCGGCGGGAGCCGGTCAGGCTGCAATGATAGTTCTTTCGACGCCGGAAGATGCCCCGAGAGTCGGGAGAAAGATTACAGTTGTCCAGCCTATGAACGGAGGCAGCGGCGCCCTCGGAGACAAAGACGGCGCGGACGGACAGGATCACGTTGCCGGCTTCCTCAAGAATACACCTATCGAGATACTCGAGCAGGAAGTTGACACCATCGTTGACAGATATGAACTTATTCCTGACACGGCCGGTCCCGGAGAGCACAGAGGCGGATATGCGATTCGCCTTGACTTTGAAATAGTCAAAAACAATTCAATTGTTACGGCCCGCGGTCTTGAAAGAATGAGATTTGAACCTTGGGGACTCGCCGGCGGGAAAGCAGGATCGCTCTGTGAAGTTAAACTCAATCCTGATACAAAGGGTGAAGAAGCACTTCCGAAGATCAGCGTTCTCAACCCCGTTCGCGGAGATGTTATCAGCATCCGCACTCCTGGCGGCGGTGGTTGGGGTGATCCGTTCCTCCGTCCGACAGAGCTTGTCCTGAACGAAGTCAGAGGAGAGCTTCTCAGCCCCGAGAAAGCAAAGGAAGCCTATGGCGTAATCGTTAAGAAACAGGATGGTTTCTATGTAGTGGATGAAGAAGCTACAAAGAAATATCGTGAAGAGAACAAGACGACCGAAATAGAACAGTGGAATTTCGGCAAAGCCCGCAGGGAATATGAGTCACGCTGGACTGCCGAAGCAAGCGCCAAGCTTGCTGTGAAACTCCAGGAACTTCCCCCCTTTGAAAGGTCGCTGCGTAAACACCAGATGCACAAAGTTCTGGATAAGAGATGCGGCAGCGGTCCGGTAACGGTCGAAGCCATTGAAAAGGCTTGGGGCGAATTCTAAATCATAAAGCTTTAAAATAACAGATTTCCGCATAACGGAGCCTATGAGGAAAAGTCTGTAAATATGTAATAAGCAAGCCTCCTATGGTAGTATCAAATTAAAGTACCATAGGATGCTTTGTTCTGGTACGCAGGGAAAAAGAAGTTGGTAACGTATAATATTATGCCTAGATCCAAGGTCAAGATCGTGGGCAAGACACCCAAGGCGACCATGCGCAGGAAGACAAAAACTGCCCGTGATATCCGTTGTAGAATCCGTGTAGTGGAAACCTTCCCGGATGGGAACTCCACCCTGATACTGATTTGCGCTTAGCTGCGGCACGTAGCCGGCGCCCAGTGGGGTAACAAAAAGTACAATTAATATAAAGCACTCGGAGGTGGCTACGGGTACTCCCCTATTGCCGGCTGACTTCATTCAGTCGAGGCCCGCAAAATAATTTGCGCATAAACCTTGACAGCGCCTCCGAAAGATACTGTTTAAGCGGAATTCTCACTGTGAAGCGCACTGGAAAGCGCAGTACGGCCTCATCCTTTCATCTCCGCGAGGTAGGGCATCAGATACATCCTTTCTCCTTCCTCGTGAAAGCTGAAGCCGATATTGTCGCCGGAGCTCGTCGTAAATTCCGCGTCGCCGCGCTCCCTGACGACAAAGCCGCTTCGCGCGAGCTCTCCCTCGAAATAGGAAAGGTTGAAATTATTCGCCGAGCAGCTTGGATATTCGCTCAAAAGCCTCTTCATCGACACAGCCCCCGCGTCGAAATAAAAATACGTCCCGAGAGCTGCCGCGCCCGGCGCAAAATACTTTTTCAGATCCGCGAGCAGAAACGCTTCGCTGTAAAAGTTATGCTCGTTGACGGCGAAGAAGTCGATATTCAAATTCACGCAGCCGGGCTTAAGCGGCAGATTCACGCTGCTGTCCGCGATGTAAAGGATGTCGCGCCCGAAAGCCTGCCGTTCGATCAGCTTCTTATACATTAATAGAGTCTCGGGGTACTTGTCGACGACGATATACTTTCCGCGCGGGTCCAGATACTCCTGATGATTGTGCATAAAGAACCACGCGTTCGCGTGCGTCTCGATCGCGGTGCGCCCGCGCATATCGATTCGCGCGAGGCGCTCCGTCATCCAGTTGTATGAGCTCTGGAAGAGGGAGATCAGATGCGGCGGAAGATTTTTATACATCTCCCTCTCAGTGTCCGGCTTGTCGTAAAGGTCCCTGTTTTTGTTCGGAGTCAGCAGGACGCCGTCTTTTATATCGGCGCGATAGCCGCACGCGCATTTAAAAGAGCCGCTGAAAACGGAACGGCTGTCCATGTCGGCCCCTGAGATCCGCAGCGCACCGCCGCAGAGGGGACAGCAGAGCAGATCGAGCATAGAAAGCGGGACGCCGGAGCCCGCGTTCGGCGAAGCGGCCCTTCTGCGAAGCTCCGCTATGCGCGCATCCAGACGCGCGGCTACGCCGGACAACCTATCGCACTCTCTCAGACAGTGATTTTTCTTCTCCTCGCAGATAGAGCAGAGCTCCTTCAGGTCTTCTCCACTTGCGAAGTAAGAGACCCTGCGGAGCGAAAGTACCCTGTGTATCTCATGCAGAGAAAATTCCATTTCGCGCAGCTCGAGAATCATCTCAATGTCGCGCCGAGTCCGCTCGTCGAATACCCGCTGAGAACCTCTCCGCTGCGGCACAAGCAGCCCTAACGAGACATAATAATTCACGGTATCGACAGAGAGCCCGTATTCCTTCGCTACTTCGCCTATTTTCATTTTCGTCACCGCCTGAGCTATTCTATCAAAAAACATTGAGCGCACTCAATGTTTTTCCGGAAAAATAAATTTCCGCGCGGTTGACATCGAGAATACTCGCAGCGTTAAACTTCGCGCAAGTATATAATTATCGCAAGGGGGAATCGCAATGAAAGTAATAAAGGCGTCAAAAGAACGGCCTCTTTCAGCCGCAAAGGATCTGCGCGCCGCCGTGGGCGCGATAATCGACGACGTGCGCGAAAACGGAGACGAGGCGCTGCTGAGATATAACGAAAAATTTGATTCGTGCAGGCGGAGCGCGCTGAGAATCTCAAAGGAAGAGATCGCCGAAGCCTACGCGCAGCTTTCAAATGAAGAAATCGACGACATAAGAGAGGCGGCCGAAAACATCAGAGGCTTTGCGGCCGCGCAGAGGGCGACGCTCAAAGAGCTGCCGGCCTATTCTCCTAAGCCGGGCATAACTCTCGGGCACAGAATCATCCCGGTGCATTCCTGCTGCTGCTACGTTCCCGGAGGAAACTACCCGCTCTACTCCACCGCGCTGATGCTCGCGATCCCCGCAAAGGCGGCTGGGGTCCCACGCGTCGCGGCCTGCTCTCCGACTATGAAGGGCACCGACAAAATTTCTCCGAAGACGCTCGCCGCGATGGACATCGCCGGCGCAGACGAAATATACGCCGTCGGCGGCGCTCAGGCGATCGCCGCCTTCTGCTACGGCACCGAACAGATCAGCCCCGTCGATATGATCGTCGGCCCCGGCAACAGCTACGTGGCGGAGGCCAAGCGCCAGTGTTATGGGCAGGTCGGCATCGACTTCGCCGCTGGGCCAAGCGAGCTCCTGATCATCGCCGACGGAACGGCGGACGCCGAGATCGCGGCGGCGGACATATTGGCGCAGAGCGAGCACGACCGCGTCGCACGCGGAATAGTGATCACGACGAGCGAAAAGTTCGCGGAAGAGGTGGTCGCGGAGGTCGAAAGACAGCTCGACGAGCTGCCCACGGCGGAAATCGCGCGCTCGTCGTGGAACGATTACGGAGAGGTGTTGTTAGCCGATTCCCTTGACGAAGCGATCCGCGCGGCGAACGACGCCGCGCCGGAACACCTTGAGATACAGACCGCCGACGGCGAAAAAGTCGCCGAAAAACTTTACAACTACGGTTCCCTCTTCATCGGCGGCAACACCGCCGAGGTGTTCGGCGACTACGCGTCCGGCACGAACCACACGCTGCCGACGATGCGCGCCGCAAGGTACACGGGCGGCGTATGGGTCGGCACATTTTTAAAGACCTGCACGCATCAGAGCTTCACGGCGGAAGCGATGAGGGAGCTGGCGCCGCTTGTGACGCGCCTCGCGCGCGGAGAGGGGCTCGAGGGGCACGCAAGGGCGTCGGAAAAAAGATTCAATAAGAAGTAAACGCAAGACCGGCCAACAGCCGAATCGTCGAATATATCAAGAGCAGACAGATCGATATTCCCCCACGCTGTGAGGCGATAAAAAGAATCAAGGGCTCGGCTGCAAACGCCGAACCCTTGATATAACTGGTCGGGGCGAGAAGATTTGAACTTCCGACCTCATGGTCCCGAACCAAGCGCGCTAACCAGACTGCGCTACGCCCCGTAAAAGCTTTGATATAAAAGCCTCTTACAACTGAGAGGCTGGATCCGCTGGTGGCGCTAACTGGACTCGAACCAGTGACCTGTCGGGTATGAACCGAATGCTCTAGCCAACTGAGCTACAGCGCCATAATTGGTTGCGGGGATAGGATTTGAACCTATGACCTTCGGGTTATGAGCCCGACGAGCTTCCGTACTGCTCCACCCCGCGATGCCAGCTGGTGCCGAGAGCGGGATTTGAACCCGCACGAACTTTACGTTCGCAGGATTTTAAGTCCCGTGCGTCTACCTTTCCGCCACCCCGGCCAACGGAAAGTATTATACCATTTTTTCTTGCCCCGTCAATACGGGAGAAATCCCATAAATCTCAAAGGCGCGATGCGCCTTGACAACATATCGCAGGCGGCATTAATATTTACAAGTTCGGTTAGTTACAGGCAACAAATCGCAGGAGCTGACTTTGCAGATGAATTTGATCGAAATGAAAAACGGCGAGAGCGCGGTCATAAAAGTACTTCCGAACGGAGAAGCCGCGCAGCGCCTTGAAGCGCTCGGGCTCCACGGGGGCAAAACGATAGAAAAGTTGTCCTGCATGCCGTTCGGCGGCCCGGTCACGGTATTGCTCGACGGGCGTCAGTTCGCGATATCCCACGGGATAGCGGAACAGATCGAAATAGAGATACAGCCTGCGGGCTGACGGCCGAAGCGGGTATGGGCTGCAAAGATTGCGGAGCCTGCTCCGCCGGAGAGACACCTATAAGAGAGGACGGACGCATGCGCATCCTGCTGATGGGAAACCCCAATGTCGGCAAGAGCGTATTTTTTTCGCGCTTAACGGGCGTCCATGCGCTTTCGTCGAACTATCCTGGTACGACGGTCGGTTTCACGCAGGGCGTGATCAGACATAAAGGTCTCTGCGCCGACCTCATCGACGTGCCCGGGGCCTACACGCTCGACCCGACGAACGAGGCCGAGGAGATAGCGCGCCGCATAATAAACGAAGGCGCGGACCGCGTCATCCTCGTCATCGACGCGACGGCGCTCGAACGTAACCTCGTTATGGCGCTGCAAGTGCTGGCTTATCACATTCCGACTATCATAGCCCTCAACATGACGGACGAGGCGCGGCACAAGGGGATACTGCTTGACGTCGAAAGGCTCGAAAAGGAGCTGGGCGTGCCCATCTACAAGACCGTCGCGACGACGGGCAGCGGAATCAGCGATATCGTGGACAATATGGACAAGGCTCGCGTAAGCGGCATTACAGCGATGACGAAGGAAGAGCGCTGGCAGAAGATAGGGCACATCATCGCGGAGGTGCAGACTGTGACGCATCGCCATCACACGCTGCTCGACCGCGCGGAGGACATATCTGCGCACCCTCTCTTCGGCGGGCTCGCCGGCATCGTCATCCTGACGCTCAGCTTCACTCTGATACGCTTCCTCGGCGAAGGACTTGTCGATCATATATTCGATCCGATTTTTGAAAACCTCTGGCTTCCGCTGCTGAATAAATTGTCCGCGTTCCTCGGAGAGGGTTATCTGCGCTCGCTGCTGATAGGCCGGCTCTTCGACGGGGCGATAGACCTCGAACAGAGCATGGGAGTGCTTTCTACGGGCTTTTACGTGGAATTCGGAATGGTGCTGCCTTATATAATCGCCTTCTACGCGGCGCTCTCATTCCTCGAGGATCTGGGCTACCTGCCGCGCCTCGCTGTCGTATTCGACGCGCTGCTGCACCGCTTCGGCATCCACGGCTACGCTATAATCCCCACGCTGCTCGGCTTCGGCTGCAACGTTCCGGGTATACTCGCGACGCGCGTGCTCGAATCGAAGCGCGAGCGCTTCATCGCGGCGACGCTTATCTCGGTAGGCGTTCCCTGCGTGTCTATACAGGCCATGCTGGCGTCGACGCTCGGCCCTTTCGGCGTGAAGTACATCGCTTCGGTCTACGTCGTCCTGCTGATAGTATGGCTGATACTCGGACGGCTGATGAACCTGACTCTTTCCGGCTTCAGTCCAGAACTGATAGTCGAGATACCGCCTTACCGCATTCCTTCGCTCAAGGCCTGGATGGCGAAGCTGTGGTTCCGCATCAAGGACTTTTTCCTCGAGGCGACCCCTCTCGTGCTGGGCGGCATTTTTCTCGTAAACATACTCGACATGGCGGGGATTTTGGAGCGCATCGGCCGCGCGCTGACGCCCTTCTTCCACAAGGTCCTGGGGTTGCCGCCGTCGACGGCAGTGCCGGTCGTCATGGGGATGTTCCGCAAGGACATAGCTATGGGACTGCTGATCCCGCTGAACCTTACCGCCCACCAGATGCTCGTCGCCGTAATAGTGCTCTCTATGACTTTCCCCTGCATCGCGACCTTCGTCGTGATGTGGAAGGAGCTCGGCGCGCTGCGTATGCTCGAGGCGAGCGCGCTGATGATATGCTCCGCGGTTGCGGCCGGCGCGCTTCTCAATCTCTTACTTGCCGCGCTTTAAATTATAAAATGGAGAAAGTTTTTGCGATGAACATTTTAAAAAACACGCTGCCAGCATTAATCGCGGCAATCGTTGCGGCGGCTTCGCCGGCCCTCGCAGACGTCGTGCTCACGGCGCCCCCGGAAGCAGGGATAGGGCAGCCTTTCATCGCGGAGCTCGAGGCCGACGGCGAAGAGCTATCCGACGTCAGGCTGCACTGGCTCGGACACGACGCGATACTCTCGCCCTTATCCAAAGAAAACGGCGTGCAGAGATTTTCCGCGATCGTCGGAAGTGATCTGAAAAACGCGAAGGCGGGGAACTTCCCGCTCGCGGTGACCTTCACGGCCGGCGGCAAAAGCGGCGAGATAAGGCATTCGATAAAGCTGACGCCGAGAAAATATCCGTCGGAAAAGCTGACCGTCGATCCCACTAAGCTCTCTCCGCCAAAGGAAGCGACGGCGAGGATAGAGCGCGAAGCGAAGGAGGGGCGCGCCGCCCTGATGACGAACAGCGCGGGAGGCGCTCCGGCACTGCCCTTTGTCCGGCCGGTTCCCGGCTCCTTCAGCTCAGTCTACGGCAAGAGCCGTTACTTCAACGGCACTTTCCGTGGGCGCCACGGCGGAGCCGACCTGCGCGCGAAAGAGGGCACTCCGGTGAGGGCCGCCGCCGCGGGGCGGGTCGTACTGACGGGGGATTTCTGGTTCGCTGGCAAATGTATTTACGTCGACAACGGCGCCGGGCTCGTGACCTTTTACTGCCACCTTTCTAAGATAAACGTCAAAAAGGGAGAGATGATAAACGCCGGAGAGGTGATAGCGCTCTCCGGCAAAACGGGGCGGGTTACAGGCCCCCATCTTCACTTCTCCGTCGCGTGGCGCGGCGAATTCTTCGATCCGGCTCCACTTCTCGCCGACTGACGGCGGCGGTCCGGAAGCCTATTCGTCTGAAACGTTTTCTCTGCGCCAGAGGCACTTGTCCCTGCGCGAGCAGACGGCGCACATCTTTACGCTCGGCTCTCCGCCGTAGTGCGGCCCGATTCCCGTCAGCGATGATTCTGAGAGATGCGGGATCAAAAACGACGCGTCATTGAGCGTCAGCCCTATCATCTCACCGTGCGCGAGACGGTAGAGGTCGCGTTGTCCTTCGACGCTCCAGCCGGGCACGGAGCCCGGCTGCATCACCGGCCCTGCGCCCCAGCCCTTCGAAGCCGCTATTTCGCTCACTCGCGCGTGCGCCTTCGACGACAGCCCCGCAAGGGCGAGCACGCCAAAGACGTCGAGATAGTACATCAGCAGATAGTCGCCGGCCTTCTCGCTTTCGCGCATGGAGTCGATCAACCGCGAGCCGACCGTGCAGAGCAGAATCGCAACTTCCTCGGCCGGCGCCAGCAGCCCCGCCTTGGGGCCGACGAAGAGCTTCTCGCACCTTCCGCCTTCCCGCGATATTACTATATAGCCATCCCCATCGCTCTCTTTTTTGTAAATTTCCAGCGCACTCCGCATGTCGAGGCAGACGAGCCCCTTTTCATAGGCGCGCTTGACGGTGTTTATCATATCTTCGGAGGGCTTTCTCTTGCGCCCCTTTTTGAGGGCGTTTGAGATCATCTCTTCCCAGCCGAAGGAAACGCCGCTGATTTCTAAAATTTCCATATCCTTTCTCCCCGCAGGGACATCAGTCGAATGAGAGGTTTTTTACGAAGGTACGCTGAAAATCCCTGTGCGTCGCAAGCTCGATATGCCTTGCGTCCTTTGCCACGGCTAGGGCTTCTTTCCACAGCTCGGGACGGATTATGAACTCTATCGCGCCGAGTCCAGAGCTGTTGCCCACAGACGTTATCTTTTCACGTGCGATGCGCGGCAGTATGCCTATACGCATCGCGTTCTCGACCGTTATATAATTTCCGAAGGAGCCGGCCACGTAAAAGCGGGCGACATCGCCGACGCTTTTGCCGGCTTCTTCGAGCATCAGCTCGACGCCCGTCGCTATCGCGCTCTTTGCGAGCTGCACCTTGCGGATATCCTTCTGCGTGATATAGACCCCGCCTCTTTTGCCGCGCGACAGCAGGAAGCGTTTCTTATCCGCTTCGAGCCTCGTGGAAAAATCCGTCCCCTCTGGCAGAGATTTAGCGAACTTCCCGCTTGCGTTGATCACCTTTTCGTCGAGCAGGACGCCTACCGCGTCGACTAAGCCGGAGCCACAGACTCCGACCGCCGGCGTCCCGTCGACAGTGGAGACGGCCAGCCTGCCGTTTTCGCTTTTGACATGGTCGACGGCGCCGCCGGCCGCGCACATCCCCTGGGAAATCATTGCGCCTTCGAGCGCCGGCCCGGCGGCAGCCGAGCAGCAGAGAAGAAAATCGCGGCAGCCGAGCACCATTTCGTTGTTCGTCCCGATGTCTACCAGCAGAGAAAGCTCCTTCCTCTTCGCCATTCCCGTATAGACTATGCCGGCCGTTACGTCGCCGCCGACGAAGCCGGAGATGTTCGGCATGAGGGCCACGGGCGTGCGAGGCAGGAGCGCGAGATTCATATGCGACGCCGTGAGTATCGGGAAGGTTTTGAACATCGGCTCAAACGGCGCCCTTCCGATGCTCTTCGGCGACACGCCGGCGAAAAGGTGCTCCATAGTGGCGTTAGCCGATATTACGACCTCGCTTATCTCCTCTTCGGAGACCGACGCACTCCTCTGTAAATTAAAAATGAGCCTGTTTATCGCACCGACGACCTTGGCCTTAAGGATGGAAAGCCCCTCCTCGCTTTCCGACGCGAAGCTTATGCGCGAAATCACGTCGGCCCCGTAAGCCGACTGCGGATTGGCGGAGGAGGAGACGGCCGTCGTAGCCGCGGCGCTTTTGTTTACCAGATAGGCGACGAGGGTCGTGGTCCCAATGTCGACGGCGACGGCGTATTCGGCCCTTCCGGCGCAGCGAGCCTGAGGGTGCGCGAAGCCGGCGGGCGTTTTCGCGCCGCACGGATCGGCGTCTACCCTTTCGACGGTCATTCCGCGCTCGGCTCTCGTCACGCACGCAAGCCTTATTCCCGCCCTTATTTCTTCGTCGCTGAGAAGCAGACGCTCGCCGTCCGTGCATTCGGGGACGACCCTTGTGACCTTCACCCTGCACTTGCCGCAGGTTCCCCTGCCTCCGCACGGCTGATCAAGGGGCGCTCCGCAGCGGGCCATGAGCTCGCCCAGCGTTTCACCCTCGCGCGGCTCCGCGTCGGTGCTGGTGATTATGCGAACGTATTTCTTCTCGTTCTCCTCCAACATGCTACTCCCCCTCCCGGCCGTCAACACAAGGGACGTCTCAGCCGTTATCGGAAACGTCAAAGAAGATGTGTGTTGAAAGATGAATTTTCCGTATCCCTCCGGCTATCGTCGCCTCGGTGTCCTCACGTTTATACGTTACCGTGGGATTTTTGGCGCCGGCGTCCATAGCGCGCGATTTGATCCACGGTACTATTGTATTTATAGTATCATTTACGGCGTTATCTATAAACTCATAATCTTTTATTCCAAAAGGAAGATGGGCGCGGTAGCCGCCCTCGGCTGCAAGGGGCGTGATGAGCACCGCGTAGCGCAGGAAGAAGGTGCCGACGGCGGAGCCTACCGCTCCGGCGACCCCGGCGTTCTCCGGCAGCATCAAATCCGCCGAAAGTGCGTCGGCAGTTCCCGCAATGAACGCCCAGGCAGGCGCGCCGACTCCTATCAGCTCCCTGTCGAGCTGCAGGCGCAGCGGGCTTGAGGAGAGCGCATCATGCGAATCAAGCGCGTAATCTATCAGCGCGAGGGCTCCCTCGTTCCGACTAAAATCGAACCCCTCCGCCGACAATCTTTTGACAAAAATATTTTCCGCCGCTATAAGGCTGACCCTGCGGCAGACGGCGTCGCAGAGCGGCGCCACGCTCTTCTCTTCGCCGCCGGCAAGTATCAGCGCCCCGAGTTCGGAGGCGCGCCCATCCCATTTGCCGAGCCTGCCCATAGCGGTAAGCGCGTCCGTCGGAGTAAAGCCGGCGTAGTCTATCAGCCCGCGCTCCTCCATTTCTTCAAGCTGGATGACGCCCATGTTCGACATGCGCTCGTTCTTCATCAAGCGGTTGATCGTCGAAGGGCCTTCGCTCAGCGCTTCGACGATTCTCTCTTCGAACTTTCCACTCGGACATCCCCTTTCACCTTTGAATACGACGATCGGCTCGCGGCAGTTTCCATCCGCGATCATATCCTCAAGACAGCCGACGACGCGCGGCTCGTCGGCCGCCGCAGAGCAGAGGGACATGACGCGGCGGGGCCCGATAAGCAGCTTCCTCTCCTTAGAAAAGCGCACGCGGCTGTCGCCGCCGAGGCCGAACGTGTATATGTCGATGGATTTTATCAGAGTCTTGTGTCCGCCGACAGTCGTGCCATCAGTTCCGAGCATAGGACGCCCACGGCCGTCAAGGTAAATTATGTCGGTCGTCGTCCCGCCTATATCGAAAACGCAGGAGCCTCTCGAAAAATTCGCGGCGCCCGCAAGGTAGCACGCGCCGATCGAGCTGGCGGCCGGGCCTGAAAGAATGGTCTCGATCGGATGCACGCGAGCCCACTCCATGCTGACGAGCGAACCGTCGCTGCGCACGATCATTATAGGCACATGAATGCCGAAGAACGCACAAACACTTTCCACCGAATCGAGCAGCTCCATCACTATCGGGATGAGCCCGGCGTTCAGCGCCGCCGTCGTAGCGCGCTTCAGCGCGTCTAGCTCGCTGGCCAGCTCATGGCCGCAGGTAACGTGGATATCCGGCCTTTTTTCGTGCAGGATGTCGCGCGCGCGGAGCTCGTGAGAGGGATTGCGCACCGAGAAGAAGGAAGATACGGCCGCCGTCTCAACGTAAGGCGGCATCTTGTCGCAGCTGTCTCGGAAGGCCTCCTCGCCGAAAGCCGCCGCTTCGTTGCCTTTCGGATCGTGCCCTCCATCGATCATATAAACCAAATCCGTGCCGAATTTCTTTCCTCTATAATACTTATCGGCTATATCTCTGTCGTAGCCTATAAGGAAAAGCGCACCGGGGCGCAGCTTGTTTTCAACGATGGCGTTCGTCGCAAGCGTGGTCGCGAGGTTGAAAGCCTTGATCTGCTCCGGCTTCACCTCTTTCAGAATGATCTCCAAGCCGTTTCTTATAGTACCGGCAAGGTCCGAGTGCATCGTGCGCGTCTTTGCCGACGCAACTACCGCACCGTCCTTTTCTCCCCAGAATGCAAGGTCGGTAAAGGTGCCGCCCGCGTCTATTCCGAGTATCCCTCTTTGCAGCGAACTGTCAAATTCCTCCATCGAGACATCCCCTTTCAGCTAAAGCATCGCCGTTGTCGTTTCAGGCAGAAATCAAGACCGGCCCGGCCCACGGTTGGCCAAGGCCGATCTTTTGACGATTTTTATCTATCGGCCAAACGGCTGCAACCCACTTATTCTGCCGCTCCACCGTTCTTAGTCGGCTTCGCCTCCGGCAATAGTCCGCTGTCGATCTGCCAGCATTTCTTCGCGCAGTCGAACGCGCCCCACAGCTGCGGCACATAGAAGATGAACAGTGGCCCCGCCGCTATGACGATAAACGTCTGCAGCGTGTTCATGACGCGCGCGCCGCCGATCTTGACGAGCATGACCGACACCGCGCCCAAGAGCACGCCCCAAAGGATTCTGACCCAGCGGTAGGGGACTTCCATTCCGGTCACGCCGATCGACATGCTGTAAACGACCCCGGCGCCAGTAGTAACCAGGAAGAGCACGACAAGTACAAGCGAGAGAGGCACCATCAGCGCCGGAAGGGGCAGCCCCCGCATTATCGTCAGAAGCGCCGACGGCAGGCCGCTGTTGTTGAGCGGCCCAGAAATAGAGCCGGGATTGGCAAGCTCCATGAATATACCGCCGCCGCCGAGGATAGAGAACCAGAAGTTGGTGATAACCGGACCGAAGATGCCGACGACCAGCAGCATCTGGCGCAGCGTGCGCCCTTTGGATATTCTGACGAGCAGGATGGACATAGTCGGGCCGTAGCTGAGGAACCAAGGCCAATAAAACGCCGTCCACGAGCCGAGCCACTCGGGATCGCCCCGGTAGAGGCTTACATTGAAGAAATCCGTCAGATATCTGCCCATGCCGGTCATGAAGGAGTCGAGGATGAAGACTCCCTGCCCAAAGAGAAGCACGTAGGCGATAACGAATATCGCGATATAGAGCGTCCACTTCGCAAGGAAGTCTACGCCCTTGTAAAGCCCAGTAGAGGCGGCGACGGTGAAGACCGCCGTCGTGACGACAAGTACTAACAAACGCGAGGTAAAAGCGTCGGGCACGCCCAGCAGCACATCCAACGCATAGCTCATCTGCAGGCCGAGGAAACCTATCGGCCCTATCGTCCCCGCGGCGACCGCTATCAGCGACAGCGCGTCCATGAAGGTGCCGGGGGCGCCTAGGACGCCCTTTTCGCCGAGCAGCGGGTAAAGGAGCGTGCGCGCTTTAAGCGGCATTCCCCTGTGCTCGCAGGCGTAGACGAGAATCATCACGCCGATGGCCTGGAGCCCCCAGGCGAGGAACCCCCAGTGCAGGAAGCTCTGCGCCATTGCCGGCCCTATGGCCTCCGGCGTGCCGGGGGCTATCGCGCCGAAGGATTTCGGCACAGTAAGGAAATGATACATGGGCTCCGCCGCCGAGAAGAAAACGCCGCCGCCTGCAAGCAGTGTCGTCAGGATGATGGCGAACCAGTTGAAGGTCTTCATGTCGGTCACCGCGTCCTTGCCTCCGATTTTGACGCTTCCGTATTTCGAACAGGCGATGACGATGCAGATGAGCCAGATCGCAAGCGTGGAAAACTGTATCACCGAGCCGAAATACATGACTATGAAGCCGCGGACGGCGTATATCAGCTTGCTGGCCCATTCTTCGTTTACAATGCACAAAACTACGAAGAGGAAAAAGAACCCCGCGCTGATTATAAAGGTTGGCCACTCCATGTTTTTGGTTCCGGTTTGTTTAATATCTTCGTGCTCCATCTCATCTTCAAGCTCTCTTAAACTTTTCGCAGACATTACACTTTCACCCCTATTCTTGAATTACTCTCCGAGCTCTCTCCCCGGCTTTAAAAACGGACCGGAATGCCCTTGCCTTCCGGTCCGCAGTGTCATGCTATTTTCTACCCAGCAGCAGATCCGCTTCTACGACGGTTCCTGACGCGTCTTCAGCATAGCCGTCGGCGCCTATCTTGTTCGCCCAGTCGCGCGACACCGGCGCTCCTCCGACGATGATCTTTATCTGATCTCTGAGCCCCGCCTCTTTCGCCATTTCGATGAACTCCTGCTGAGCGGGCATCGTCGTCGAAAGCAGCGACGAGAGCCCGACGATATCCGGATGTATTTCCTTCACGAGCTCTATCATCTTCTTGTTCGGAACGTCCTTACCGGCGTCTATGATGTTGTAGCCGGAGGCGTTCATTATCATGCCGACAAGGCTTTTCCCTATGTCGTGGACATCTCCTTCGACTGTCGCCAGCAGCACTGTGCCGCGCTTCTTTATCTTTGTCTCGTCGGCCTGGAACTCGCTCTGCAGGCGTTTCATTATCTCTGTCGTGATCTCCGCCGCGAGTAGCAGCTCCGGAAGGTATACTTCTTCTTCCGCGAATAGAACTCCCAGTTCCTGAAGTCCGGCCGCGAGCCCTTCGTTCAGTATGTCCATCGGCGGGACTTCGTCGCCGAGCGCCTCGTCCACCGCCGCGTTGGTCGCCGCCCTGTCCTGGTCCATAAGGGCCGCCATTATTTTGCTCAGATGATCCTGCTTATTCATTGATTTTGCCCCCTATCTCGCTATGATCTCGTCCATCTTGCGGACTATTTCTTCCGGAATCTCAGGGCCTTTGTACGCCTGCATAAGTTTAGGGAAGAGTTTCTTCGCGCGTTTCCTCATCGTTTTCGCCAGCGGGTCTTTGTCCAGCGCAAGATACCCTCTGTCCATGATCTGAGGCAGGAAGCTCTCTATCCTGTAGTTCTCCCTCGTGTGTTCGCAGCGCACGAAGTCGCCTCCGGGGCCCACCTCTTTGAATACCGCAAGGTTGCAGGTCTCTTTCGTCACCTTTATGCCGCGGAGGACCCGCTCGATCCACCCTGTGATCTCCCAGTCGATGACGAGGGTCTCAAGGCTGATCGCATTTTCGTCGGCGAAGAGCCCCATGCCCGTGCACATGTTCGTGCCGGCGAGCGCCGGCAGAAGCCCCGTGCCCATTTTTTCCATCCCGAGTTGGACGTCTATCGACTTCGTATCGCCGAGGACCGAGCCGCCGCCGCTCGGAAGTCCGTAGTATTTCGCAAGCTGCGTCGTCCCTACGCGCAGCATGGCGAACTCCGGCCCGCCGTGCGAGCAGGTCGCGACGCGCATGTCGAGAAGCCTCGCCCAGCTGGCGTAGATGATCGGAACTTCCGGATTGACCGCTTTCGCAAGCACTATGGCGTTCAGAATCTCCGCGTTCGCACAGATAAGGGTCCCGGCCATTGTCGCGGGCCCCGTGCCTCCGGCCATCGGGCCGGACTCGATGAAGAGAGGCAAACCGACCAGCGCGCTTTCGATAATGAGGTCCGACACGTCCTGACGGAAGTGCAGCGGGCTCGTCAGCGTTACCAGCATCGTCATGAACGGCTTTGCGATAAGTTTGTCAAGGCCGCCGGCCACCGCCGCCGCCATCTCTATCGCCCTCTTGCAGTTCTCCGCGTTCTGCGCTTCCGTGATGAAGTGCTTGCTCGTGTTCATAAGCAGCGCCTTCGTCTCAATGAGGTCGACTATCGTAGACGGCACGTCCGTCGGCGTACCGGGAACAAGGATGTAATGAGGACGGTCGAGCGCGTCGGAGAGCCGGATGATGTCGATAAGGTCCTGCGTGAGGACCGCTCTGTACTGGTCCGTGTTGATATCGAGAACGTTCGTGGCGATTCCTACTGTGCCGAAATAGACATCGTCGCCGCCTATTACGATCGGCTCGGGATCTCTGCGGTTATAGAGCCTTACGCTCGACGAGCACTTGTTCAGCGTAGCTGTAATGAGATAATCAGGAACGTACACCCTGTGATTTTCCCTATCGACGTGTGCTCCGGCCTTCTCGTAATAATCCATCGCCCTCTCGTCGTGAATCTCAACGCCCACCTCCATAAGCAGAGCGCGTGACGCCTGATCTATGCGCAGAAGATCGGCGTCGCTTAAAATCTTGAATCTCTCCATTGCCATACTCCTCCTTTGTTCTTTGTCTCTTTTCTTTCTATTGTTTAGGCCGTTTTGTTATTCCCCTACCGGCCGCCGTCTCCACCTCTTCAATCTTTATATTTGAAATTATTACTGCAAATTTTTATCAAAGAAATTATTTCTATAAAAATTATATCTCGGTTTTTTAATATGTCAATATTAAAATTTATGATAAAAAATAGTTTAATAAGTATAATCAATTATTCACATTATCATTTGACTGGAAGCTCAAAGCATTTACTTAGTGCGTTACAGAGCAAAAAACACAAAAGGGGAGCGGTTCATTTTTAATACTTTAGTAATTCACAAAAAAATATTCTTTCCGAATTTACGTTAGAAATTACGTTATCGAAAAGAAATAATTTTTTGTCGCGCTTTTGTTTCGAAAACGATGGATTATAATATAATTGTTTATGCGATGCCGTGAAACCGGGATTTTTATATTTGCGGCACTATCGGGGGAAAAAAATGATAGACGATAAAATTACGGAAGCGATGCCCAACCTCACGAAAAAGCAGGCGATGCTCGGCAGGTATATCTGCGAAAACAAATACGCCGTCGCGCTGATGAACGCGCCGATGATCGCAAAAGAGGCTGGCGTCAGCGAGGCTACGCTGACGCGCTTTGTCTATTCTCTCGGATACTCGAGCTTTTCAGAATTCCTCCTCGACTTGCGCCGCGAGACGCAGGAGACGAACGCCAACAACCCCTTCCGCCAGGAGCGGTACGGGCGCAAGGACAGGCCCGTCTATAAAAGAGTCTTCGACTTGGAAAGAAATTTAATGGACGAGACGCTGAACGCCATAAACCCGGAGGTTTTCGACAGATGCGTCGGTAAAATCGTCGAGGCCGACAGGATTCTGCTTATCGGCTGCCCACCGCACAAGTTTTTGACGGAATATTTCGCGAATTTCCTGACGATTTTTCACGATAACGTGACAGTAGTGCAATCCCTTGATATGCCGTTCTTCGGCACGCTCGAATCGACGACGGAAAAAACCGTCGCCGTCGTCTTCAGCTATCCGAGATATCCGGTCGAAACGCAGAAGATGGTGGAAACCGTCGCAAACCGCGGCCTTACCGTGATAGGTATAACGGACAGCAAATTCTCCCCCATCATCAGATACTGCACTCACTACCTGATAACGCCACAGCGCTATCTGATCGTCGTTGACCCCAACGCGGCGGCGATAACGCTGCTTCACGCGATGCTCGTGGCAATCTATCAGAAGAACGAGACAGAAATAAAGAAACGCCTCAAGAGATACGAGAAGACTATCCTAGCCACAGATATGTTCGTCTTCAAAGATTATAACTTTACAAGCAGACTTTAGCGCCGCGAAGACGAGTTGGAACAGGCGCGCACTATGTTATGCAATGCGCACCTATTGCTTCTTTTCTCTCAAGCGCAGCTTGCGCTACCGCTTCCTATCACGAGGACGTTCGCCATAGCGCACCCTACCCTTCGTTCAGCATTTTTTCATAGAGAGTCTCGGTGCGGCCCTGTATACGCTCCATCGAAACGCCGAGCCGTTGCGCATACCACACGGCGCCGCCCGCCCCGACTCCTTCTTTTATGAAGCCCTTCTCATAATCGGCGAGCCCCTTGAAGCGCGAACGCGAGAAGTCGAGCGGCGCGGCGTACCAGCGCACGCCGATCTTCGCGGCGTATTCTTCAAGGCAGCTCGTCGGGTCGATGTGGACGTACTTGGTCGTCGCGACGAGCAGATCCCTTTTGACGCCCATGTCTCTCAGTATGGCGGCGACGGCCATCATCTGGGTCCCACCGGCGAGAGTGACCTCTACGCTCTCCGGCAGCGCGGCGGCGTATGCGGCTACCGCTATCTGCATCGGATCGCCGAGCTCAGCGGCCGCGGCGAGCCCATACCCTTTAAGCCCCCCCTCTTTAATGCCCAAGCGCTCCGCTGTGTCACGCCACACGCTTTCTTTAAGAGCAAGGGGGTTCTCCGGTCCGGCGGAGGATACTGTCCCGTGGTATCCGAGCGCGCGCAGCACGAGCATCGCCGTCGTTGTGCCCCCCGGCACGGATTCCGCGAGCACCGCGCATTTATCTTTTTTATCGAATTTCGACGCGAGCTCCGCAGCTTCCTCGGCGATTTTCTCAAAGTCCGGCACGGCCGGTTCGAAACGCATGTCGCGGCCGACCGCTTCGCTTATCGTCACGTGCGGCGAAGCCGGGGCTATCGAAGTGCCGACGCGCACGGTCCCGGCCGCAAACCCGGCCTCAAGCAGAGAGGCGCGCGTGACGATAGCCGGCGAAGGGTGTCCGAAGGGGTCGAAGGGAAGCGACGCGGCGACCTTCGGCCTGTCGTAGAAGAGCATGTCGGCGTCCGCCGGAGCGGTATAGGGCAGGACGTCGACGTTCGCGCCCGCCGCCGAAAGCCCGGGTATTCTCGCAAGTTCTGTCTCAGCGATAAATAATTGAAACATTCTTTAATTTTACCCCCTGTACTTAGTTTCTCTTAAGCGTTAAAATGCAGATATTAATCCGGCACAAAGTGCGGGTTATTTTATTGCGCCCTGATTCCGGCGAACGGTTTAGACCGGCGCCGCGACGTGATGATTATACAATAAGATACGGCGTTTCGTTCCGCCGTATCGTCGACGGGGAGGGAAATCTATGGCGGCAAAGCTTGCTCCTACACGAGGGAATCTCGTGCGCCTTACGCGCGACATGGCCATGGCGCAGTCCGGGCACGATCTGCTCGACCAGAAGCGCCAGGTGCTTATGATGGAGCTCGTACGCTATATAGATTCGGCGAAAAAGATACAGGAGGACGTGG
This sequence comes from Synergistes jonesii, assembly GCF_000712295.1. Taxonomy (NCBI): domain Bacteria; kingdom Thermotogati; phylum Synergistota; class Synergistia; order Synergistales; family Synergistaceae; genus Synergistes; species Synergistes jonesii. The sequence continues at coordinate 72,478 of NZ_JMKI01000002.1, forward strand.
CGCGCATATTCAAAGAAGCCTACGACGCGCTGCAGAAGGCAAACGTTTCGCTGGGCATAGACACAGTAGAGGATATTTCCGAGTCTGTGCCGATAACGTCGGATATAACGGTGCGCCTCCGTTCTGTGATGGGCGTCGAGATACCCGACGTCGACGAGCTTTCCGCGGAGACGGTGCCGAGCTATTCGTTTCACGGCTCTTCCGGCGCTATGGACGCGGCTTACGCGAAGTTCCGCCGCGTGATGGTCCTCGTCGCGCAGCTCGCGGAGGTCGAGACAAGCGTCTACCGTCTTGCGGTCCAGATAAGAAAGACTCACAGGCGCGTAAACGCGCTGGAAAAGGTCGTCATCCCTCAGGACAAAGCGGATATAGCTTTCATCAGCGACGTTCTCGAGGAGGGCGAGCGCGAGGACTTCACGAGGATGAAGCTTGCGCAGAAGAAGATAAAAAACAGGTGACGAAGGTCACGGAAACGCTTTACTCGTTTTCATAAGGACAGGAGGATTTGTTATGAGTACTCTGCACGAAGTTCTTGCGGTTCTGCTCGGCGCGGAATCGGAAGCGAAAAGGATAGTCGACGATTCAAAGCTCGAGGCCGAGGCTATGCTCCAGACCGCGCAGGAGAAATTTGCTTCTGAGCGCGCAAACCAGATGGCCTCGGCGCGCGAACAGGCGAAGAGCATCATGGAAACGGCGCTCAGCTCTGCAAAGACCGAGGCGGTGCAGATAGCCAACCTCGGCAAGGAGGAGCGCGCGCGTATGCAGAAGCGCTTTGAAGAGAACGTAGAACCCGTGATTGACTCGATGGTCTCCGAAACGGCGGAAAGTTTCATCTCAAGGAAGAGAGGCTGAGTTCAGTGTCTTTCCACGGCCCGGCGACCGCGCTGGGCGTTAAGGCTCACGTACTTTACAGCCAGCTTCTGAAGGCCGACGAATATTGGGCGCTGCTCGACCTTAATTCTACCGCGGAGATCGCCGCCTTTCTCAAGCACACGGAGGGCTACAAAGACCGTCTTGAAACGCTGATTCCCGAGAAGGCTCACAGGGTCGCGCTGGAAAACGCGCTGCGATCGTCCGTGCTCAGGGAAGCGGAAACTTTCCTCTTCTATCTGCAGGGCGCCCCGCGGAAGTTCTTCATAGACTGGCTGAGCTGGTACGAAGCCGAGCATTTGAAAAGCGTTTTTCGCTGGCTGCGTTCGAAGCGCGCCGACCGTGATTCGCTGCGCGAGCATTTGTTCCACGTCCCTGGATCTCAGCTACCCTACGAGACGCTTCTGAACTGCCGCAATTACAATGAGCTGCTCGAAGCGCTTAACGGCACTAAATATTACAGCGTCCTCAGAGAGCCCGTGCGCCGCATCATGAACGGAGAGAGTGCCCTCTTCCAGCTCGAGCTCGCGATCGACAACCTCGTCGAGACGGCCCTTTACAATGATATAAAAAGCCTGCCGACAAAGGAGCGGACGGTGCTAGCGCCGCTCTTCGGCAGCCGCGTGGACCTGCTGAATCTGTATAATCTCCACAGATGCGCGTGGTATTATAAGATGACGGTAGAAGAGACGATCACCCGCATGCTGCCGGTCAGATACAAGGTCAAGACGCACCATATGCGGGAGATGGCGAGGGACCTCATGCCGCAGGAAGAGCGGCTCAGGATGCTCGAAACGCTCTTCCCCGTCTATGGGAAAATCTTCCGCGACGCTCTTGAAAGGGACGACAAAGAGCTTGCGCTGGAAATGTCTATAAAAAGGTTTAACTATCTGAAGGCTCTCGCGATACTGAGGAGCGGAGTCCCCGGCTTTCACACGGCTATCGCTTATTTTATACTGAAGGATCACGAGATCTCGGATATCATCAGAATGATAGAGGACGTGCGGTACGACTACGACCGCCGTTCGGCGGCCCAGTACCTCATCAGACCTATATTAACCGGGGGTGAAACAGCATGGCAGTAATGAAAATGGTCGCGCTCACCATGATCGGGCCTCAGTCCGAGATGGAGCCGGTAGCGCGCCAGATGGTCCTCACAGGGGGATTCCAGCCGCTGCCGCTTGACATTCTTGTCAACGACCGCTCGCTGCGCGCGAAATTGACGACGGAGACGGCTAACCCATACGATGAGCTGCTGACGAAAATATCGACGATATGGAAAGTTGCAGGCGAAGCGATTCCATATCCGCAGCCCGTCACCATCACAAAGGATTTCACTTTGACATACGCGCGCATGATGGTCGACCAGACGTCGAAGAGGCTGCAAGTGTGGGACGAGCGCAGACGCGTGCTGACCGAGGAAAAGGAGCTCCTCAACGCCACGAAGATATTCGTGGAAGCGCTCGCAGGGACCGGATTTGGGCCGAAAGAGCTAGCTGACCAGCGCTTTGTGAAGATCTTCTTCGGCTGCCTTTCAAATGAAAATTATCACCGCCTTATAGAAAGCGGCTCAGAATCGCCGATAGTCATAAACGAGCTGACGATATCGAGCGGCAACACATGGTTGCTCGTACTCACGGTGCCGAGCTATGAAAAACCAGCAAAAAAACTGCTCGAAACGGTATATTTCAAAGAATTTTCATTAAACGAAATAGCAGGGCAGCTCAGCGGAGAAGACCCTCTCGCAGACGTCGAAAAGCGCATAGCCAACCACCAGCGCGCGATAAGCGGCCTTGCGAAGGCGGCCAAGGAGATGCTGCGCGAACACCGCGCCGACTATGAGCTTCTCTTCTCCCGCCTATACACGATGCAGCGCGTCTACGACGTATGCAAGGGGCACGGCGAGGTAAGCGGCATGTTCGTCCTGTCAGGCTGGATTCCCGCCGACACCTACGCCCAGATACGCATGACTCTCGCCGAAGAAGCGCCGATGACGACGCTCATGGCGGAGGATACGAAGGATATTTCCTATACCGGTATAAGGATTCCGACGAAGCTGAAGAACAACGCCTTCTTCCGCTCCTTCCAGGACATAGTCGCAATGTACAGCCTGCCTTCCTACGGTGAGATAGACCCGTCTCCAATCGTTGCGATCTCTTTCATACTTTTCTTCGGGTTCATGTTCGGCGACGTAGGGCACGGGCTTTTGATATTCCTCGGTTCGACGCTGCTCGTCAGGCGCGGCCTGATGCGCACTTCTCTCGGACAGGTCATGAGGCTCGCGGCGATTTCGTCGATGTCTTTCGGCGTGATGTACGGAAGTATCTTCGGCATCGAGGGGATCATCCCAGATTTGTGGCTCAATCCCATGCGCGACGTCAACACTCTGCTTGCGGTCTCCATAGGGCTCGGCGTTTTCATGATAAGCCTCGGCCTGATATTGAACATGATAAAGCAGTACCGAGCTAAGGACTTCGGGCGTCTGCTCTTCGACGGGCAGGGACTAGCCGGCCTCGCCCTCTACTGGACGCTATGCGCGCTCGGCATGGTTTACATCACAGGCTCGGAGATATCCAACAGGACGGCCAACTTCATGTGGCTCGCGGCCGGCGTCCTGCTCTTAATAATGATACTGAGAGACGTGCTGGCCCGCTATCTACTGCGCCAAAAGGGAAGCGGGGAATCGGCCGTACTCAATTTGTTCGAGATCATGCACAACCTGATGTCCTTCCTCTCCAACACGGCCTCCTTCGTGCGCCTGGCCGCCTTCGCGCTGAACCACGTCGGGCTTTCGCTCGCGGTCATAATGCTTGCAGAAATGGTCCACAACATGCCCGGTGGCATAGTTATGAAGGGCATCATCCTGCTGGTAGGCAACCTCGTCATCGTCTGCCTCGAAGGGTTGATAGTCTTTATTCAGACGCTTCGTCTCGAATACTATGAATTCTTCGGGAAATTCTACAAGGGAGGAGGCAGCGCGTTCAAGCCCGTCGGCTGGAAGAAAGAGGGAGGAAAATTCACTTCGGCCGAAGATATGTGATATTGGAATATAACGGTTACAGAAACAAATTAAAAAATTTTGTTTTGGTAAAAAGTTACATGAAAGGATGAGATTCAATATGTTTGGTTTAATGTTAAGCTGCGGTACTGTGGCAACGCTTATGATCGTCGGTTACGCTATGAAGCGCAAGGGCTTACGCGGAGGCAAGAAGGCTTACGCCGCCGCACTCGGCGTTTCGTCACTGCTCGTTCTGACAGGAGCAGTCATAGCTCTGACGTCCGGCGCCTCCTTCGCCGCCGGTGAAGCTGCGGCGGCGAAGGAAATTACGATGGGCGCGGGGCTAGGCTTCATAGCCGCGGCGGTCGCCACCAGCATCGCTTGCCTCGGCGCTGGCTTCGCGGTCGCGAACGTCGGAGCCGCAGCTCTGGGACTCGTCGGCGAGAAACCCGAAATGCTCGGGACGACGCTCATTTACCTCGGCCTTGCCGAGGGCATTGCCATTTACGGCGTCATCATTTCCCTGCTTATAATCCAGCGCTTGTAGGAAGAGGCGTGCTCGGGTGAAGGCCTATCTTGTGAGCGACAACCATGATTCTCTCGTAGGGATGCGCCTGGCGGGAATCGAGGGGACGCTCGTTCATACGCCGGACGCGGCGTATGAGGCGATAAGCGCCGCGATAAAGATGCGCGATCTGGCGATTCTCGCGATAACTGAGGGGGCGGCGAAGCTCTCTCCGGAGATCGTCCAGCAGCTGCGTGAGCGCGGAGAGCTGCCGCTGGTAGTTGAGATCCCCGACAGATTCGGCACGAAAAGGGGCCCCGAATTTTTGACAAAGTACGTACAGGAAGCGATAGGAGTCAAAATGTAGCGGCGCCGTTTACGCGCCCTCGGCACCTCCGCATGGACGAATTTTGTACAAGAGGTGATATACCGTGAAAGAAGTATCTAACGAAAAAATAGCAAATCTCAGAGATATAATACTTGACCACGCCGACAGCGAAAAAAAAGCCGCGATAACGCAGGGGCGACGCGACGCCGACGACTGGCTGACGAGCGAGAGCGAAAAGCTGCAACGCGAAACGAATTTGATTCTGCAGGACGCGAGAAAGCGCGCCGAAGACATACGCCGCAGGCAGATAATTTCAGCCGAGCGCGAAAAGGCCACCGAAACGCTGCGCCTTCAGAACAGGATATTGTCCGACGCGATGGGACGCCTTCAGGATAAGCTGGTACATCTTCGCGACCGCGCCGATTATACCGACATCCTCACAGGCATGTGCGTCGACGCCATTGAATCGCTCGGCGCGAAGGAGCCGCTCAAGATTCGCTTCTCCGCGTCCGACCTCGCGCTGGCCGGCGACGTCATGAAAAAAGTGGCCGAGACGTACCCTGACGCCTCGATCTCCTTCAACGCCGACCCAGCGCCGATACTCGGCGGCTGCTGGGTGACGACGGCGGACGGCCGCAGGCAGGTCAACATGGATTGGCAGAACATCACTCAGGAAATGGCGGACTCGCTTGCAGAAAGACTGCTCCCGCTGCTGTAGGAGCATAGGAGGAATTGCCGTTGGAACTTAAAAATAATTCACAGGCTCCTCATCGCGGCACTGTCGAATTCGTAAACGGCCCGGTCATAAGGGCGTCGGGGATGCGCGAATTCGCGATGCGCGAGGTCGTCAAAGTCGGCCCCAAGCGCCTGATGGGAGAAATAATAAAGATGGACGGCGACGAGGCGACGATCCAGGTTTACGAAGACACAGACGGGCTGCGCGTCTATGAAGAGGTCGTAGGCACAGGAGAGCCTCTTTCTGTCGAACTCGGCCCCGGGCTGATAGGCAGCTTCTTCGACGGCATAGGGCGCCCGCTCGATTCGCTCCTTGAAAGAGAGGGCATGTATATATCGCCCGGCACTTCCGTCAACATGATCAACCGCGAACGCCTCTGGGAGATCACGCCCGTAGCGAAGACGGGCGACCTCGTCACGGGCGGCGTAGTGCTGGCTGAGGCGCAGGAGACTCCGCTGCTCGTTCACAAGATCATGACGCCTCCGGGCTTCGAGGGCGAGATCACATGGATAATACCGGCCGGCAGGCATCACGCCGGAGGCGACGTCGCTAAGGTGAAGGACGCTTTCGGCCGCGAAGTTTCTATCCCTATAATACAGCGCTGGCCGGTACGCACCCCGCGCCCCTACCGTGAGAGGCTTCTGCCCAACGAGCCTTTCGTGACGGGGCAGCGCGTCATCGACGGGCTCTTCCCCCTCGCAAAGGGGGGCACGGCCTGCATACCTGGGGGCTTCGGCACGGGAAAGACCGTCACGCAGCACCAGCTCGCGAAATGGGGAGATGCGCAGGTCGTCATCTACATCGGCTGCGGCGAACGCGGCAACGAAATGACGGACGTTCTCGAGCAGTTCCCGGTGCTCGAAGACCCGCGTTCCGGACGTCCGCTGATGGAGCGCACGATCCTTATCGCCAACACGTCGAACATGCCGGTCGCCGCGCGTGAAGCGTCAATTTATACGGGCATCACGCTAGCGGAATACTTCCGCGACATGGGCTACGACGTAGCGATCATGGCCGATTCCACGTCGCGCTGGGCGGAGGCGCTGCGCGAGCTCTCCGGGCGCCTCGAAGAAATTCCGGCGGAAGAGGGCTTCCCCGCCTATCTGCCGAGCCGCCTCGCCGAATTCTACGAACGCGCCGGCCGCGTCGTCACGATAAGCGGCGAGAACGGAAGCGTCAGCGTAATAGGCGCCGTCTCTCCGCCCGGCGGAGACTTCACGGAGCCGGTGACGCGCCACACCAAGAGATTCATACGCTGCTTCTGGGGGCTCGATAAAAACCTCGCGAACGCACGCCACTACCCCGCGATTTCGTGGACCGACTCTTACAGCGAATATGCAGGGGAGCTGGACGAATGGTTCTGCACCAACGTCGACCCGCGCTGGGGAGAAGTGCGCGGAGAGGTCAGAAACATATTGGCGGAGGACAACAAGATACAGCAGGTCATAAAGCTAGTCGGCGAAGACGTCCTGCCGGACGACCAGCGCCTTATAGCGTTCACGGCGTTCCTTATAAAGAATGGATATCTGCAGCAGAACTCTTTCGGCTCCGACTCATATTCGCCGCCGCTGAAGGGCTTCGAGATTTTGTCGGTGATACTTGAATTCCATCACAAGGCGATGGAGCTTGTGCGCAAGGACATCCCCATCTCGCTGATAAAAGACGACGAATCAGTGGACGCGATAACGCACCTGCGCGAACTCGCCGCGGACGACAGGGCCGGCTTCGACAATCTGCGCGGCCGCATCGACACGCACCTGAAGCGCGTCGCCGCCGAACGCACAAGGAAAATAAGGGGCGGTGAGTAGCATGGCGCAAGCCGAATATATTGGAGTAAAAGATATAGAGGGGCCGTTCATCCTCGTCGAGAACGTTACAGGAGTAGGATACGGCGAACTGGTCGACATACGCGACAGCGCCGGCGCGCGCCGTCACGGTCAGGTGAAATCGCTCAGCGAGAAGGCTACGCTCGTGCAGGTCTTCACCGGTACGGAGGATCTCGTCCCGAGCGGCACTAAAGTCAAATTCCTCGGAAAGCCGCTGGAGGTGCATCTTTCGAAATACATGCTCGGGCGCACCTTCAACGGGCTCGGCGAGCCGCGCGACGACTGCGGCGCGCTATACGGAGGAAAGCGCGTCAACATAAACGGCCTGCCGCTGAACCCGATGGCGCGCCAGTACCCGCGCGACTTCATACACACTGGCATATCAGCGATAGACACGCTGACGACGCTGATTCGCGGACAAAAACTGCCTATATTCTCCGGCAACGGCCTGCCGCACAACCAGCTCGCAGTGCAGATAGCCACGCAGGCTCGTGTCGTAGGCTCCGACGAATTCGCGGTCGTCTTCGCCGGCATCGGCGTCAAGCACGACGACGCGGCTTACTTCATGCAGGAGCTTTCGACGCACGGACATTCGAACAACATCGTAACCTTCCTGAACCTTGCGGACGATCCCGTCATCGAGCGCATCGCCACGCCGCGGATGGCGCTCTCCACCGCGGAATACCTCGCCTACGAGCTCGGCATGCACGTCCTCGTAATAATGACGGACATGACGAGCTACTGCGAAGCTCTGCGCGAGCTCGGCGTCGCGGCCGGCGAAGTTCCGAGCCGCAAAGGCTACCCCGCTTACCTCTACAGCGACCTCGCGTCGCTCTACGAGCGCGCCGGAGTTGTGCGCGGAAAGGAAGGGAGCGTCACGCAGATACCCATCCTCACGATGCCGAACGACGACATCACGCACCCGATACCAGACCTTACCGGCTTCATCACGGAGGGGCAGATAGTACTTTCCAGGGAACTCGACGCGAAGAACATCTATCCGCCCATCGACATACTGACGAGCCTCTCGCGCCTTATGAAGGACGGCATAGGCAAGGGCTACACGCGCGAAGACCACCCGAGCGTTTCCAGCCAGCTCTTCGCCTCCTACAGCCGAGTGCAAGAGGTCCGTTCCCTCGCCGGAGTCGTCGGCGAAGACGAACTGTCAAAGACGGACAAGGCTTTCCTCTCCTTCGGTAAGGTCTTCGAGGGCAAATTCCTGAAGCAGGGGAATGAGGAAGAGCGCGATATAGCTTATTCGCTCGACACCGCGTGGGAAATATTGGGAGAACTGCCAGCCGGAGAGCTTACGCGAGTCAGCATGGCGGACATTGAGGCGCACATCAAAAAGAAAGAAAAATGACAGGCGCGCCAAAAATCTGAAAGCAAAAATTTCCCGCCGCAAGGCGGGTACACCTAAGAAAATAATCCGGCAAAGTTATGGTTACGTGCATCTGTCAACCTTGATCAGCTAAAAACAGGCGGTATTCTAAAAAACGGAATTCCGCCTGTTTTTGCTTGTTTGCAAACATATAGTCATTCAACTTGTATGCGATAACGCAGTACGGAAATGAACGCCTCGTTTATTTTTTATATTTTTGTCACGCGGATTTGCTCAAGAGCAACGCCCTTCGCCCTTTTTCTTTTTCGTAAGCGGCGTCAGCCGCGAACAAATCCGTGTGATCTACTTCCGTCAATTTATACAAGGAGCGTCCGTCAAGAATGTATTTTAATTTTACAGCGCGTTCTCGGAAGACCTTAGAATATACTGTCATGAGTATCGGATACGCCTTATCGTCACTCTTGTATAGTTGATGTAGTATAACGCACTCAATCGGATGTTGAAGAAAAGCGGTAACAAAAGCGCGGGGGAAACAAATGAAAATTTGCCATTTGCGGGATGTTCATTCTTCATATTGACAATAATCTATGTAATTTATTATAATGTCGCATAGACAGTAACCTATCTATCGGAGGCGATTGTATGAATACGATTGATGTAGCGTTGCTTTGCAAGGCGTTAAGCGACACCAACCGTCTGCAAATTGTTCAAATGCTGTCTGACGGAGAAAAATGCGCCTGCAAGCTGCTAGAACAGTTTGAAATCACGCAACCGACACTTTCCTATCACATGAAAACCCTTTGTGAATGCGGACTTGTCGATGTGCGGAAAGATGGCAAGTGGAGCCACTATTCGCTTAACGGAGAAACGCTCGCCGCATTTCAACAGTTTATCGGCGGGTTATCTTGCCGCAAATAGAAAGACGGCTGCCGCCGATGTGGAGTTTCATTCAAAATCAGCTTCTTGGTATGAAATGGCTTAATGAACTTATTGGCAAACTGCTGCGGGTTTGCGGGTTTGACATATTAACCCGTACCGGCGGCAGCGTTCAATTCTTTTTGTATGATGTTCTGAAAATTACGGCGCTACTGTGCTTTTTGATTCTTTTAATTTCGTATATTCAGAGCTATTTCCCACCGGAACGCAACAAGAAAATATTAGGCCGCTTTCGCGGAATTGGTGCAAACTGTATCGCCGCTTTGCTCGGAACAGTAACGCCCTTTTGCTCTTGCTCGTCCATTCCGCTATTCATAGGCTTTACCAGCGCAGGCTTGCCTCTTGGAGTAACCTTTTCATTTTTGATTTCCTCGCCTATGGTTGACCTTGGAAGTCTTATTTTGCTTATGAGCATATTCGGGGCAAAGGTCGCCATTGTATATGTGCTGCTCGGCCTTGTGACTGCCGTCATTGGCGGTACGCTTATTGAGAAGCTGCACATGGAGCAATACGTCGAGGACTTCATCAAAAGCGCGAGCGCGGTAGATATCGATTCTCCAACGCTGACGCGTAAAGAGCGGTTAATCTACGCAAAAGACCAAATGCTTTTCACGTTCAATAAAGTGCTGCCCTATATCCTCATTGGCGTGGGCATCGGCGCGATCATTCATAACTGGATACCTGAAAGTTGGATACAAATGGTGCTTGGCAGCAACAACCCCTTTGGCGTCGTGCTTGCTACATTCGTCGGTGTTCCCATGTACGCAGACATTTTTGGGACTATACCAGTGGCGGAGGCGCTGCTTGAAAAGGGGGCGCAGCTTGGTACGATACTTTCCTTCATGATGGCAGTTACCACGCTGTCTCTGCCCTCAATCATTATGCTCCGAAAGGCCGTAAAGCCGAAGCTGTTAGGCCTGTTTATCGGCATTTGCACGATTGGCATTGTCTTTGTGGGCTACCTGTTTAACGCTTTTCAATTTGTGCTGATATAAGGAGGCGTACTTATGAACAAAGAAGTGGTCATTGATTATCTCTATCTTGATTTGCAGACCTGCGACCGATGTATCGGAACCGATAAGGTTTTGGAGGGGGTGATTGCCGAAATCACGCCGACGCTGGAACTGGCTGGATTATCCGTCACATATCGAAAGACGGAAATTAAAACGGCGCACATGGCAGAACAATTCCGCTTTTTGTCATCACCGACTATTCGGGTAAACGGCGTGGATATTTGCAGAACAGTAAACGAGTCAAGTTGCGCTTGCTGTGGAGAAATCAGCGGAACAGATGTGGATTGCCGCGTATTTGAATACGAGGGGCAGAGCTATGAGGTTCCACCAAAAGCGATGCTTGCCGAAGCGATCATGCGCTGTGTGTTTTCGCCAGAGGAGAAAATAAGCGATTGCTATTCTCTGCCGAAAAATCTCAAAACCTTTTTTGATGGTAAAAGAAACAAAAAATCAGATTGCTGCTGTAAAAGCAGCTGCTGTTAATTTGAAAGGAGCATTAACTATGGGACTGTTCAGCAAGAAAGAAGAAAAGAAAGAAAGCTGCTGCTGCGCGGATTGCACACCGGAAAAGATGGAACAAGCCGAAGCGTTCAAATCAGCTCCGGGCGTCAAGGTTCTAGGCTCCGGCTGCGTCAAATGCAACGCGCTTGAAGCCGCCGCCAAAGAAGCCCTCGCAGAGCTTAACATGGATACGAATATAGAGCATGTTACAGATTTTGAACAAATCGCCGCTTATGGCGTAATGAGTACGCCGGCGCTCGTAATTAACGACAAAGTGGTATCTGTCGGAAAGGTTTTGAAAAAAGACGAAGTAATAACCATACTGAACAAACTAGGGGGGAAGCAATTCGTGTACGCCGAAAGAAGCCGGCGCTGGACGAAAGGATGAAATAGGCAACGGCATGACACTAAGGCCGTGTCGTTCCTGTAAATTTGATATTAATGTCTTATGAGCCCCCGCCTCTGCGGCGGGTTTTTATTTTTTATATTTTTGTGATCTTTTATGATAAAAACTTTAAATATATCATATTTATGATATAATCTATACGATTTTATTTACACAGTTGCAACGGAGGAATGCAGATGAAACACAAAATCGCTCTTGCCGGATGTGGGAATGTCGGCACCGCGCTCCTTGAGATACTTCACGAAAAGAAAAAGGAACTTAAGGATAAATACGCTTTCGAATATGAAGTGGTATTGATACGCGACCTGATGAAGGGCACGATCATGAACGATCTGGGCCTCGACATGGGAACAGTGCTGGGCGAACTGCACGAGCGCAATTCGTTCGGTGCGTTCGAACAGGCGTCGGGGCCTCTCGGCGAACTGCTGAAACGCTCCGGCGCCACAGTGCTCGCCGAATGCACGCCGACGAATCTCAAGACCGGCGAGCCCGGCCTCTCGCATATACGCGACGCTTTAGCCGCCGGCATAAACGTCACGACGACGAACAAGGGGCCGCTTGCGGTGGCCTTCGACGAGTTGACGGCCGCCGCCGAAAGAAACGGCGTAAAATTCTTATACGAGGGCGTCGTCATGAGCGGTACTCCTATCATCGACATGGTCAAAAACGGCATGGCGGGCTGTAGCGTGCTCGGCGTAGAGGGCATCCTCAACGGGACGACGAACTTCATCCTTACGAAGATGACGGATGGCGCTACATACCATGAGGCGCTCGCCGAGGCGACCGAGCTAGGCTACGCCGAAGCGGATCCCTCCGGAGACGTCGAAGGCTGGGACGCCGCTGTGAAGGTCGTTATACTTGCGAAGATACTCTTCGGGCAGAGCATACAGGTCAAAGACGTGGCGCGCCTCGGCATAACTCAGATAACGCCGCAGCAGATAGCGTCCGCCTCTAAAAACGGCAACGTTATGAAGCTGATCGCCGGCATAGACTTCGACACGTTCGGAATCCATCCATACGTCATGCCGCGCGAGATAGAGGCGTCGCACCCCTTAGCCCAGGTCGGCGGAGCGGTGAACGCGATAACGGTAAAGACCGACAACCTCGGAGAGGTCACGCTGACCGGACCTGGCGCCGGGCGCCGCGAGACCGGGCAGGCCCTGCTCTCGGATATGATAAGGATGAGCAGATAGGACGAGAACAGGCCGCCTTCGCGGCAATTTCGCGGCGCGGCAGTTTAAGTTTAATCCCGCCGTTTGAAGCACATCTCTTTACACTAAAAAGCGCCGCCTCTTCAGGACGGCGCTTTTATTTTAGCTTTTCTGCGCGGTTACTTCGTCTCAGCTTTGAGCCTTCCGTTTTCGTCGAAGTGATTGAGCGCCTCGCTCACGACCTTGCTTAGGCCGATGAGGGCGATGAGGTTCGGGAAGACCATGATGCCGTTGAAGAAGTCGGCAAGCTCCCAGACCAGGTTCAGCTTGAGCACCGAACCGAGCACGACGAATATCATCACGGCCACGCGGTACGGCGTGAGCCCTTTATTGCCTACGAGGAACTTGACGTTCTGCTCGCCGAAGAAGTACCATCCGATGATCGTCGAGAAGGCGAAGAAGAGCATGCATATCGCTACGAAAGGAAGGCCGAAGGAACCGAGCCCCGTCGTGAAGGCCTTCTGCGTGAGCGCGATGCCGCTCGTTTTGCCGTCGATGGCGCCTGTGACGAAGATGACGAAAGCCGTCATGTTAAGCACGAGGAATGTATCGACAAACACTCCCATGATGGCGACGAAGCCCTGCTCCGCGGGCTGTTTGACCTTCGCCACCGCGTGAGCGTGCGGAGTCGAGCCCATACCGGCTTCGTTGGAGAAGAGGCCGCGCGCTACGCCGTAACGGATAGCCTCTTTCATCGTCGCTCCGATGATCCCACCGGTGGCCGCCGCCGGGTTGAAAGCTCCCTCGAAGATCATCGCGAAGGCGGGGGCGATCTGCGAGGCATTGACGACGAGGATGTAAAGCCCGCCAAGGAGGTACCCGATCGCCATAATGGGAACTATTTTCTCCGTTAGCGAGGCGATGCGCCCCACACCCCCGAAGAATACGAAGCCGCCGACGGCCGCGATCACGACGCCCACAAGAAGACGGTTCGTTCCGAAGGCGTTGTTGAAGGCGTCGGCGATGGAGTTAGACTGGACCATGTTGCCGATGAACCCGAGCGCGATGATGATCGCCACGGAAAAGAAGACCGCAAGGCCGCGGCTCTTAAGCCCGTTGGAGATGTAGTAGGCCGGGCCGCCCACCACGTCGCCTGAGGGCATCTTTTCCTTGTAGACCTGCGCCAGGACCGCCTCGGCGAAAATAGTCGCCATGCCGAAGAAGGCGGCTATCCACATCCAGAAGATGGCTCCGGGGCCGCCCATCGCGATAGCGGTGGCAGCGCCAGCTAGGTTTCCCGTTCCTACCTGGGCTGCTACCGCCGTGGCGAGCGCCTGGAAGGAGCTCATGCCTTCTTTGCCAGCGCGTTCGCCGAAAAGCGTGAGCTTGCCGAAGGTATACTTGAAAGCCAGACCAAATTTGCGCAGCTGAACAAAATTCAGTCTCAGGGTGAAATAAAGTCCGGTTCCGCACAAGAGCGGGATGAGACAATAGAGACCCCAAATAAAGCTGTTGGCCTTCACAATGACTGCTGTTAATTGATCCATAAAAATCGCCCTCCAATTACTATTATAATGTAAAGTTAATAACTGCACCGCCGTTACTTATTGTGCTTCCAGCGCCAAACACCCTTTCATTTGCAAATGTTCCACACCGTCACCTGGATTATAAAGGCGAAGGATGAAGTTGTAAATTAGCATCTGTAGAATTAAATAAAAATAAAAAAGATATTTGTTGCCTATAACAAAATCATAAGCGCAAACGGCGATAAAAAACATTATTCTTATGCGCTATAACAAAAAGACAGCAACCGCACAGCCGGCGGCGCCGTCTTTTTGGGAGAAAATCATAAAAATCTTCTCTCGCTCCGCCTATGTCTCAGGCAATATCTCTATCCAGTAGCCGTCCGGGTCCTCTATGAAATATAGCCCCATTTCGGTATTTTCGAAGCAGATGCAGCCCATTTTTTCGTGCAGCGCGTGCGCCGCCTCGTAATCCTTCACGTGCATCGCGAGGTGGAATTCGTCTTCGCCGAGATCGTAGCGCTCCTTGCGGTCAAAGAGGTACGTGAGCTCGAGCTCGAAGGGCGTGACGCCGTCGGTCAGATACACGAGTGTGAAGCCGTCCCCCTCCACGCGGCGCGCTTCTCTCAGCCCAAGCGCCTTGTCGTAGAATTCGACGCTGCGCTTCAGGTCGAGGACGTTGAAATTAAAGTGGCAGAATATGGCGGACATTTTCTGTCACCTAAAGGAACGCCCAGTTCAGCACGAAGAGGACGACGAGGACGTACATCAGACAGTTTAATTCCTTACCGCGCCCCGTCAGAAGCTTCAGCAGAACGTAGCTGACGATCCCGAATTCGATGCCCGTCGCGATGCTGTATGAGAAGGGCATCATAAAGAAAGCGATAATCGCCGGGAAGAATTCCGTCCAATCGCCGTAGTTCAGGTCTTTGAAGCCCATCATCATGTAGCCGCCGACCATGATGAGCGCGGGAGCGGTGGCGCAGGCCGGGACTATGGAGATGAGCGGGCTGAAGAAAGCGGCGAGCAGGAAAAGCACCGCGACCGTCAGCGCGGTGAGTCCCGTGCGCCCACCCTGCTCGACTCCGCTCGCACTCTCGACGAAGGTCGTCACCGTCGAGGTGCCGAGCACGGCGCCGGCAACGGTGCCGACGGCGTCGGACATGAGGGCTTGGCTCGCGCGCGGCAGGCGCCCCTTTTCGTCTAGCATGTTGACGCGGTTCGAAACCCCGATAAGCGTGCCGACCGTGTCAAAGAAGTCGACAAAAAAGAAGGTGAAGACTACGACCCAGAATTCCGGCTTGGCGATCAGCGAGAAGTCCATCTTGAAGAATATCGGCGAAAGCGACGGCGGCATGGAGACGACGCCCTCCGGCATCTTCGTGATCCCAAGAGGGATTCCCGCTATCGTTATAACTATTATTCCGATAAGGATTCCGCCGGTGATTTTGCGCGCTTCGAGTACAACCATGAGGATGAGGCCGGCCAGCGAAAGCAGCGCGGGAAGGTTGGCGCGCAGAGGCGTGAGGCCGAGGAGTACGGCGTCGTTGTTGACGATGATCGTCGCGCTCTGCAGGCCGATAAAGGTGATGAAAAGCCCTATGCCGGCCGAGATGCCTATCTTAAGCGACTTAGGCATCGAATTGACGACTCCCTCGCGCACCTTCGTGAGGGTGAGCACGATGAATATCACTCCTTCGATGAAGACCGCGGCGAGCGCTACCTGCCACGGAAGCTTCATCCCGATGACGACCGCGAAGGCGAAGAAGGCGTTGAGCCCCATACCTGGCGCGAGCGCGAACGGGTAGTTGGCGAGGAAGGCCATCAAAAGCGTCGCGAACGCCGAGCCGAGGCACGTCGCCACGAGCAGCGGGCCGAAAGGCATGCCGGTCGCGGAGAGTATCCCCGGGTTAACGAAGATGATATAGGCCATCGTCATGAAGGTCGTGAGCCCCGCCAGAAGTTCTGTGCGAACGCTCGTGCCGTTCTCGGCAAGTTTGAACTGTCTCTCAAACCAAGAATCCATGAAAGAATTCCTCCTTAAAAAATTTAATTAATAATTTATTCCGCTTTTCCGAATCGACGGCGTATCGCGGAAAACAACACGACAAGATATTATATAACATTTCCCTGAATATTTGCCGGCTGAGAGGACGAAGTTTTGTTTTTATCCCACGCGAAGGTGCGTAGGAGGAAAATTTTTCCCCTGCTCCGAATCCCCTGACGTGCGCCCGGAATATATTGAACAAATAAAAATTTCGTGGTATTTTGTACTGAGCTCTGAGTCCTGCTGTACGACTGAGCGCTTACGGGGGCAGATATGGAATTTTTGATCTTACACAATAAAAACAACGAGAAGAGACAAGAGTACATGACGACAGCGCCCGTCGGGCCGCTTATAGTCTCTCTCGCGCTGCCCGCCGTGGCGAGCATCATGACTACCGCGTTCTACAACGCGGCGGACGCTTATTTCGTTTCTCAGATCGGCACGAGCGCGAGCGGCGCCGTCGGCATAGTATTCGCGATGATGGCGATACTGCAGGCGATAGGCTTCACGCTCGGCATGGGCGCCGGCAGCGTCATTTCGCGCGCGCTCGGCGCGGGCGACGTGCAGAAAGCGAGCCGATACGCGTCGACCTCTTTTTTCTCCGCGATGACGCTCGGCGCGGCCGTCTGCCTTTTCGGGCATATTTCGATAGACAGCCTGATGAGGCTGCTCGGCTCCACTCCGACGATTCTGCCCTACGCGAAAAGCTACGCCGTTTGGATTCTCTACGGCGCGCCGGTGATATGCGGCGCCTTCACGATGAACATAATCCTGCGCTCCGAGGGGCACGCCGCATTCGGGATGCGCGGGCTCGTCTGCGGCGGCTTCCTCAACGTCGCGCTCGACCCGATATTCATATTCAAATTCGGCCTAGGCATATCGGGCGCCGCGATGGCAACGCTGATATCGCAGTGCGTCAGCTTCTCGATACTGCTCTCTTTCTTCCTGCGCCGCAAAAGCGACGTCGAGATAAATATCAGAAAAGTTTCGCTGCATCCCAAGACCTTCTTCGATATAGTCTCGCTGGGCTTCGCCTCCTTCACGCGGCAGGGGCTCGCGAGCGCTTCGGCAGCCGCGCTCAACATAGCGGCTTCGGCTTACGGGGACGCAGCCGTCGCCGCCATGTCCATCGTCGGCAGGGTGTTCTTCCTCATACAGGCCGTCGTGATAGGCACGGGGCACGGCTTCACGCCAGTCGCCGGCTACGCCTACGGCGCGGGAGACTTCCGGCGCGTGCGCAGCGCATTCTGGTTCACGGTAAAGGGCGAGGCGTTGCTGATGGCGCTGCTCGCGGCGGCAAGCTACGCGCTGGCTCCTGACATAATCGCGCTCTTCAGGCGCGGCGACGCCGACGTCATAGCGATAGGGACGAGGGCGATGCGCTTCCAGTCACTCTCGCTGCTGCTGGCCCCCATCCTCGTCACCTCCGGCATGATACACCAGAGCCTCGGCTTCGCGTGGCGCGCAACGCTGCTCTCGTGCACGAGGAACGGCATCTGCTTCATACCGCTGATAATCGTACTTCCACGTTTTATCGGGCTGACCGGCGTCGAGGTCACCCAGACCGCGGCCGACTTTCTCAGCTTCATAATCACCGTGCCCTTTTTATACTTCTTCATGAAAATGCTGAGAGCAAAAGAGAAGGGCGCGAAGATAAAATGAGAGCGGCGAAATTTCTGCGCGGGATTTTCACGTCGGGCGCGCAGTCTTTGACTGAGGGCAGCATACCGCTGCTGCTTACGCGCTACGCGATTCCCTTCATGGGCGCGAACTTTTTGCAGGCGCTCTACGGCGCGGCGGATATGATAATCGTCGGCCAGTTCACCGACGCCGCCGGGCTTTCGGCGGTATCGATAGGCAGCCAGTTCATCTTCATGATAAACAGCGTCGTCATAGGGCTCGCCACCGGCGGCTCGATAATGATAGGGCACTCCTTCGGCGGCGGAAGGGAAAAGGATATAAGCGAAACGATAGGCACGATGCTCTCGCTATTTATAATGATGAGCGTCGCTATAACGCTCTTTCTGCCATTCTTCACCGATTCTATCGTGACCCTGCTGGGAACGCCGCAAGAGGCCTTCTCTTCGGCAAAGGGGTACATCATGATCAACACGATAGGAATATCTACGATGTTCGCCTACAACGCGCTTTCCGCCATCTTCCGCGGCTTCGGCGATTCTACGTCGCCGCTCATCTTCGTCGCCGTCGCCTGCATCGCGAATGTACTCGGAGACATGGCGCTCGTCGGTGCGCTCGGCATGGGGGCCGAGGGGGCGGCTCTCGCCACTGTCCTCGCGCAGGGGCTTTCGGCGTTTCTCTCCGTCGTTTACGCGAAGCGCGCCGACTACAGATTCGACTTCAAACTGTCAAGTCTCAGAATTAAAGCGGAGAGGCTGAAGCGCCTTCTGCGCGTCGGGCTGCCGATGGCGATACAGTTTTCGCTGACCAGCATTTCTTTCATGTTCATAATGGCGACGGTCAGCAAAATGGGAGGCGTCACCGCGTCGGCGGCGGTCGGCATAACGAGCAAGATAAACGGCTTCACGATGCTGCCGCCCGTCTCCTTCTCCGGCGCGATCTCAGGGATGGTCGCTCAGAACATCGGCGCCGGAAAGCCGAAGCGCGCGCGCAGGACGCTCTACGTAGGCGCCGCGATATCGCTCGCCTTCGGAGCGGCGACCTTCGTCGGACTATTTTTCTTCCCGCAGAGCGTGATAAGGATATTCACCCCGGACGTAGGGCTTATCGCCGCGACGGCCCTCTATCTGCGCTCCTTCAGCCTCGACTGCATACTCGTCTGCTTCGTCTTCTGCCTGAACGGCTTCTTCAACGGCTGCGGAAAGACCGCGTTCACGATGGCGAACAATGTCTTCTCGGCCTTTGCGGTGCGCGTGCCGGCGACGTGGCTGCTGAGCGGCATAAGGGGAGCGAGCCTCTTCTCCGTAGGCTTCGCCGCGCCTCTCGCGTCGCTACAGTCGATAATCTTCAGCATACTTTATCTTAAAAGCGGCAGATGGAAGAAAAAATAAGCGGAACGACAGCGCGCCGCTCCGCCCGTTAAAGCCCTTCATTTGCCGGCGGCGTTACGCCGCGATTTTTTCTTCCGCCTTACCTCGCTACAGATCCAGCTTCATATCGCCGCTCTTGATGAGCCCAATCTTCCTCATGGCCTCGGCGATCAAGAGAGTCGTGACGGCGGGCAGAAGGAAATGCATCAGCGCTATCTGGAAGAGGGCCGATGGGGACGCGCCCATCGCCTCTATCGCGCCGAACTGCCCGACAAGGCCGCTTGTGCCCATCCCTGCGCCAGAGGGCACGTTCGTCATCTTGAAGACGAGCGTCGAAATAGGACCGAGTATGAGGCTCGCAAGAGTCGGCGGCACCCATATCATCGGATGCAGCACGATGTTCGGCATCTGAAGCATCGATGTGCCGAGCCCCTGGGAGAGCAGGCCGGAAAGCCCGTTCTCGCGGAAGGACATCACCGCGAAGCCTATCATCTGAGTAGAGCAGCCGACAGCGGCCGCTCCGGCCGCGAGCCCCGACAAGTTGAGCGCTACGGCTATAGCGGCGCTTGAGATGGGCAGAGTCAGAATCATCCCCATTATCGCCGACACGGCCGCGCCCATCGGCCCCGGCTGTAGCTCGGTGGCGCGCATGATAAGCAGGCCGAGCGCCGTCATCATGCTCGCGACCGGAGGCCCGACGAGCTTTCCCGCCGCCATGCCGGCGATTATCGTAGAAGCCGGCGTCGCGATTATATCTACAGGCGTTTCCTTTGAGACCATCTTACCGCATTCGGAGCCGACGATAGCCGCGACGAACGCGCCGACGGGGCCGCCCCACGAATTGCCGGCGAAGCCGACCGCGGCGCATGAGAAGACTACCATCATCGGGGCCTTAAGCGCCTGTGCTATGGCTACCGCGATAGCGGGGCCGACCATTTTGCCGGCGAGCGTGCCGAATTCGACAAGGGCGCCGAACCCGCACTTGGAGCCGATCGTCTTTAAA
Source organism: Synergistes jonesii (assembly GCF_000712295.1). NCBI lineage: Bacteria > Thermotogati > Synergistota > Synergistia > Synergistales > Synergistaceae > Synergistes > Synergistes jonesii. The sequence continues at coordinate 92,671 of NZ_JMKI01000002.1, forward strand.
ATCAGCCCTGTGATCAAAGAGGCGAAAAGTCCCACGCCCATCGCGCCGAGAGCCTCTACAAAATAACGGTAGAAGGAAAACCTTACATTTTTGCGCTCAAGAAACGCCGCAAAAGATCCCTTTTGCTCAGCCAAGGCAAACACCCCGTTTTTCGTATTCAAAAATTCATTGCGTGCAATTTTAGTTACTTTGCGTAAAAGTGTCAAACTTGCGAAAATTTTATCAAGCTCCGAAGAGATAGAAAACCCTCCGACGATCCGTTTATTTTCCATGTTGACATCACGGGCGCCCCTATTCATACTTAACGAAGAAGCGGCGTAGCCGCAATCACAGAGATTGGGAGATGCTTTCATGGCTGACAAAATTCGCGGGGTATTCGCGCCAGTCCCTACGCCTTTCAACGACGACGGTTCGATAGACGAGGGCGGCTGGAGAAAAAATCTGAGGCTGTGGCGCGCTTCTCCGCTCGACGGGATAGTGATAGCCGGTTCGAACGGAGAACTGCCCTTCCTCTCGCTTGAGGAAAGGGTGAGGCTGACGAAGATAGCCGGAGAAGAGGCCGCCGGCAGCCTTTATATAATGTCGGGCGCCCACTTCCCCGTGACTGACGACGCCGCTCGCGCGGCGGAGGCTCTTTCGGCCGCCGGAGCGGACGGCGTTTTGCTGCTGCCGCCGCACTACTATAAAGGGAAGGAAGAGATGCTGCTCCGCTACTTCCAGGACGTAGCGGACGCCTCCCCCGCGCCCGTATTTTTATACAACATGCCGGCCAACACCGGAGTCGACATCGGAATAGATGTGATACGCGAGGCCGCAAAGCACCCGAACATCCGCGGCATCAAAGACACCTCAGGCGACATGACGAAGCTTGGCTACACCGTCCTCTGCACCCCGGAAAGTTTCTCGACCTTCGGCGGCACCGGCAACTGGTTCCTCGCGGCGCTCTCGATGGGCGCGTGCGGCGGGACTATGGCCATTTCGATTCTCTTCCCGCGTTCGTGCAAAATGCTCTACGAAGCCTTCCTGGCCGGAAGGATGGAAGAGGCCGCAGCGCTCCAAAAAAGGCTGCTGCCCGTCAGCGACGCGATAACGAGGCGCTTCGGCGTCCCCGGGCTGAAGCACGCGCTCGAAGCCTACGGAATGGCGGGCGGACGCTGCCGCAAGCCGCTGCTGCCGCTCCCGAAGAAAGACGCGGAGACGCTCATGTCCGTGATAAAGGCCTCCGGCCTCGACGAATACGAAACATGGCGCAAAGCGTAAAAATCTTCGATCCTTTCGAGCGGCGCGGAAATCCGCGCCGCCTCTTGATTTTTTAATATCTCTTGTCGATGACGCGCTGCGTCTTTTTCTCGCTCCTTGGAAGCTCGCCGTTTTTCATGACCTGCGGCACTATCCTGATACCGAGGCCGGATTTGCAACCGCGGACGAGCTTCTCGGCGAGCTCCTCGGGGTCGGCTCCCTCCCTCATCTCGGCCTGCACTACCATGCGGTCGCGCAGATCTTCGTTCTCGAGGATTATCCTGTATTCGCTGCCGAAGCCATCTATCTGTTTCAAAATTTCTTCGACCTGCGCCGGGTAGATGTTCGTGCCCTTGACTTTTATCATGTCGTCGCTTCTGCCGACGATTCTGTCGAGGCGCGGGAAGGGTGATCCGCAGGAGCATTCGCCGGGTATGATGCGCGATATGTCGCGCGTGCGGTAGCGGATGAGCGGCGCAGCTTCCTTACGGAAGGTCGTGATGACGATCTCTCCCTGCTCCCCGGCGGGCAGCACTTTGCCGCTCTTCGGGTCGATTATCTCGCAGTAGACGTAATCGCTGAAGTAGTGCATCCCCGCGTGTTCGTGGCAGTCGATCGCAATGCCCGGGCCGTATATTTCGGTGAGTCCGTAGATGTCGAAGAATTCGATCCCGAGCGTCTCGTAGATTCTCTCGCGAATCTTGTCGCCCCAGCGCTCCGAGCCGAAGATGCCGCGCTTGAGGTGTATGTCGCCCTTCATTTTGCGCTTGTCGACTTCCTCCGCGATGACGAGCGCGTAGGAAGATGTGCCGATGAGCACGCTCGCCTGAAGGTCGCGCATGAGCTGAAGCTGGCGGTCGGTGTTGCCCGCGCCGGTCGGGATGACCATCGCGCCGAGGCGCTCGGCTCCGGCCTGGAAGCCGAGCCCCGCCGTCCAAAGGCCGAAGCCCGGCGTTATCTGTAAGCGGTCGGAGGGCGTCACTCCGGCGAATTGGAAGCAGCGCTCCATCATTACAGCCCAGTCTTCGAGGTCCTGTCTGCTGTACGGCATGATGACCGGCGTGCCGGTCGTGCCCGACGAGGAGTGGACGCGCACTATTTCGTCGTCCGGCACGCACTGCATCCCCATCGGGTAAGCGTCGCGCAGGTCCTGCTTCGTCGTGAAGGGCAGCGATTCGAACTGTTCGCGCGTCATCATCGTATCGACGGGAAGCTCCGCGAATTTTTTCCTGTACATCGGGCTGAGTTTTGCGACGCGGCGCACCTGAGCGAAGCACTGGCTCATTATCGTAAGTTCGTTCATGATTTATTTTCTCCTTTTCCTCTCTCTTGCCGTCTTTGATTTTTATCCGTATGAATTACTCCTCTGGGCGAACTACTCTTATTTATTCTCTGCTTCACCATCGCACGCCTGGCGCTTTGAGACCGAGCTCGAACGCCTTCTCGTTCATCGCGAGCAGTTTCGGCTTCACGCATTCCGCCATCGCCGCGCGTATCTCGCGCGGCGTGAAGGGAAGGGCTCCGGCTCCCGCCGCGGCTCCCAGTATCACGATGTTGAGCGTCCTTATGTCCCCGGCCGAAAGCGCGAGCGGCGCGCCCTTTATGAAGAGCGCGGCGGGGCATTTTTCCTTGAGGAGGGCGATATACTCCTCGGCGAGGTAGACGCCCCTTCCGAGCGCGACGTTCGTCGGGACGACTTTATCGGTGTCGACGACGCATTTCGCTCCCGGCTTCAGCTTCGGCAGCATACGCACCGCTTCCGCCGGCTCGAAGGCCAGCAGCGCGTCAGCGTGGTGCATCGGGATTATCGGGGAAAGTTCTTTCGCGTCTATGCGCAGATGGCTCGACACCGAGCCGCCGCGCTGCGCCATTCCGATCGTCTCGGAGGTGCGCACGAATAGCCCCTTCTCCCCCGCCGCCGCGGCGAGTATCTTCGAAGCCAGCAGCGTGCCCTGCCCTCCTACTCCGGCTATCACGATGCTACTTGCCATTTCTCTCGCCCCTTTCTATCGCCGAAACAGGGCAGACGCAGGCGCAGAGCCCGCAGCCGGTGCAGAGCGGCGCGTTCACAACGGCGCGCCCCGCTTCGTCCGGCGTTATCGCCGGGCAGCCTATTTCTTTTATGCATCTGCCGCATTTGATACATTTATCGTTCACAAAGCAGATCGCCTCGGGCTTTTTAAGCTGCGCGACGCAGGGAGCCTCAGCTATGACGGCGGAGACTCCGGCGAAGCCTACCGCTTCGCGTATCGCGCCGACGGCGCTTTCAAAGTCGAAGGGGTTGACGCGCGACACGCGCTTCACGCCGCAGGCGCGCAATATCGTTTCGATGTCGAGCGCCGGTGCGTCGTCTCCCAGCGCGCGCTTGCCGGTCCCCGGGTGCGGCTGCTGCCCCGTCATGGCAGTCGTACGGTTGTCAAGGACTATCACCGTTATGTCCGTCCCTTGATATACCGCGTTTATCACGCCGGGGATGCCCGTGTGGAAGAATGTCGAGTCGCCGATGAACGCCAGGCACTTCGCCCCGGCGTCGGCGAGCGCGAGCCCCTGGGCGATCGTTATCCCCGCGCCCATGCAGAGGCAGGTGTCGACCATGTTGAGCGGAGCGGCGTTGCCGAGCGTGTAGCAGCCGATGTCGCCGCAGTAGATCGCCTTTTTGAGATCCTTCGTCGCCACCTTCGCCGCGTAGAATGAAGCGCGGTGCGGGCAGCCGGCGCAGAGCACCGGCGGGCGCACGGGAAGCTGTGGAAGTTCCTCTCTCTCTTCCTTTTCCTGCGGCAGGCCGAGATATTTTATAAGAGCCTTTTTAACTATTTCAAATGAGTATTCGCCGTTCTTCGGCATGTCGCCGCTGCGCTTGCCGAGCACCGGCACGCGCCCAGCAGCTTCTATCAGAAGCTGCTCTTCGACGACGGGGTCGAGCTCCTCGACGACGAGAACGGAATCGACCGACGAAATAAATTTTTTCGTCAGCCGCTCGGGCATAGGGTAGGGAGTGCCGACCTTGTAGAGCAGAACGTCCGCTCCGAGCTCCGCTATCGCTTCCTTCGCGTACAGGTAGGATACTCCGGAGACGGCCACGCCTTTGCGTCCGCGCCCTTCTATGCGGTTGTAAGGCATTTTGTCGAAGTCGCGCGCCATCTCGCCCTGCTTCTCCTCGAGCTCGCCGTGTCGCCTGTAGGAGAGCGCCGGGAAGATGCACCACTCGGGGCGCTTCTCAAAGCCGTCGCTCTTTTTTATTTCGGCGTCTATATCGAAATCGACGTCGGCGCTGGCGTGGCAGACGCGCGTCGTCGGGCGCAGGAACGCCGGCAGAGAATATTTCTCGGAGAATTCGTAGGCGCTCAGCACCATCATATAGGCCTCCTCAGGCGACGAAGGGTCGAAGACGGGCAGATTCGCATGCTTGGCAAAGCCGCGCGTATCCTGCTCCGTCTGCGACGACCAGGGCCCCGGATCGTCGGCGACGGCTATGACCATGCCGCCCTTGACGCCGATATAGGAGAGGCTCATCAGCGGGTCGGAGGCCACGTTGAGCCCGACCTGCTTCATCGTGCAGAGGGATCGCGCTCCGGCGTAAGCCGCGCCGGCCGCCACCTCGAGCGCCGCTTTTTCGTTCGTCGACCACTGCACGCTGACGCCCGGCTTGTGGATGCCGACGAGCGTTTCGATTATCTCCGTCGAAGGCGTGCCAGGATAGCCGGCCGCGACGGAGACTCCGGCCGCAAGCGCTCCGAGCGCTATAGCTTCGTTGCCCATGCAGACTTTCACGCTCATATTCCAACCCCCATTTGATAGTAACAAAAAAAGGCTTTGCCGCATCGACAAAGCCTCGAATCCACATTACCGTTCGTCAACTCGTCTTCGCTCAGCTTCTCTATATCTTATCTGTCCTCTTCAACATCCGCAAAAGGCTGCCCCTCCGCGCAACGAATGTATTTATACCCCACGCGCGGACAAATGTCAAGTTTTCGCAAGAACCCTCACGATTGGGTCACGATCGGGCGGCCGGAACATTTTTCAAGAGCGCTCATACTGTGACATTATCACGGAGCGACTGCGCCGCATCGCACGGCCGATAAACCTGCGGCGCGAAATATAGTATAATTTATATAGATTATAAGCCGATGTTTCGGCGCTCTTTTTGCGTTTTTGCCGCACGAAGGAGGAGTGAAAATGTATAAAAGCTTTGACGAAATAATAAACGACGGCGGGAGCCTCGCGGGTAGCAGCGTAGTCGCGGCCGCCGCGGACAGGGAAACACTGGCCGCATTGAAGATGGCCTTCGAGCGCGGCCTCGGGCACGCGCTGCTGACCGGCCGCGAAAAAATCATAGCGCCGATCGCCGAGGAGTTCGGCGTCGCAGACAAATGCGAGATATTAGACGCCGAAAGCGAGGTTGAAGCGGTAAAAAGGGCCGTCGCCGCCGCGCGCGACGGCTGCGCGGACGTATTGATGAACGGCGCGGCGGACGCGCCCGTCCTGATGCGCGCGGCGCTCGACCGCGAATGCGGCCTGCGCTGCGGCAGAACCGTCAGCTATCTCGCTGTGATGGAGATTCCCAATGAAGGACATCTGTCGTTCTGCTCGGACGGCGCCTTCATCGTCGCGCCGACGCTCGACCAGAAGAAGCACATACTTAGGAACGCGCTGAAGGCGATTCATGCGCTCGGCTACGAGCACGTCAACGTCGCCTGCATCGCGGCAGGCGAACGCATCGATCGGAAGATTCCCTCGGCGGCGGACGCCGCGGCGCTCGTAGCGGCCTGGCGCGCCGGGGAGTTCGACGACCTGCCCTGCACCTGCACGATAGAGGGACCCATGTCGGTCGACGTGGCGGCGTCGAGCAAAACCGCCGAGCGCAGGGGCATAAAGAGCGTCATCGCCGGGAAGGCTGACCTCCTCCTCGCTCCCAATATCGAATGCGGCAGCGCGCTCTGCAGGACGCTCGTCTGCTACTGCGGCGCAAAGTTCGCCGGCGTAGCGCTCGGCGCGAGGGTACCGATAGCGCTTTCGATGCCGTCGGACGACGCGGAGACGAGGTTCCGCGGCGCGGCGATCGCCTGCGCGGCCGCGGCCGGACGTTAGTTGAATAAAATTGGGCGGCCTTGCGCCGCCGAATAATCTGAAACGGAGATGTTTGAATGAAAAGAAAACTTATCGCGCTTGTCTCAATGCTGGCGGCGGCAATGCTCTTAGCAGCGCCGGCGTCGGCGCTGCGCCGCGGGGACGCGGCGGCTGATTTCATGCTGAAAGGACTCGACGGCAAGGCCTTTTCCCTCTCAGAGCAGAGAGGAAAGGTCGTCGTGCTGAATTTCTGGGCGACCTGGTGCCCCCCCTGTCGCGGCGAGATGCCGGAGTTCAACGAACTGGCGGAAGAGCTTTCCGACAGGGGCGACGCGGCGCTCTTCGCGATAAACCTGACCGACGGAAGGCGCGATACAAAGGAGAAGGTAAAAGAGTTCATCGTCAAAAACGGCTACAACTCGCTGACGGTGCTGCTCGACGACGGAGCCCGCGTCGCGGATCATTTCGGCGTACGCTACATCCCTACGACCTTCGTGCTCGACCGCGGCGGAAAGATATCCGGCGTGATTCAGGGCGCGGCGACGAAGGAAAATGTCTTGAAGCTGGTGAAAGAGACAAAATAAGCTATGGCGCGCGAACTGCCGCTGCTTTTTTTAGAAGGCTTCCTCGCCTTCATTTCCCCCTGCATGCTGCCGATGCTGCCGGTCTACCTGATGTACCTCGCGGCCGAGAGCGAAGGGGGGAAGCGCGCGAGCGTCGCGAACACGATAGGCTTCGTCGCCGGCTTTTCGATGGTCTTCATGGCGATGGGCGCGACGGCGACGGCGATAGGCTCGACGCTCGCCGAGCATCCGGCGCTGCTGCGGCGCGTCAGCGGCGCGGTGATCGCGCTATTCGGGCTGCACTTCCTCGGGCTCTTGAAGATCGGCTTCCTCGACGTTGAGAAAAAGCTGGGCGAAGGGACGAAGCGCGGCGGCTTCACGGGCGCGCTGCTCTTCGGAGGAGCCTTCTCCCTCGGCTGGACGCCGTGCCTCGGCCCCTTCCTCGCCTCCGCGCTGTTGCTGGCCGGCAACGGCAAAACGCTCTGGCAGGGGGTCTTCTGCCTATTCGTTTTTTCGATGGGGCTCGGTATACCCTATATAATCGCGGCGCTTCTCTTTACGCGGATAAAAGGGGTGTTCCAATGGCTGCGCAGGAACGGCGCGGCGATCAAAAAGATTTCCGGCGCCGTCCTCGTAGCGGCCGGAATTGCCATAGCGACAGATTATTTCGCTTACTGGGCGGCGCTCTTCGGCTAAAAGGGCGCCGCTATTTTTTCGCCTTTGCCGCGCTCAGCTTCTCGCGGATGACTCCTTCAAGCTCGGTTATCAGCATACCGGCGATTATCAACGCGCCGCCGACGGCTCCCTGTAGATGGAAGGGGTCCTGTCCGCTCGCGACCGCGATGATGTAGCCGAAGAGCCCTTCGAGAGAAAATATGACGGCCGTGTGCGTCGCGCTGGTCTTTTTCTGAGCCCTGAACTGAAGTATGAAGCACAGTATCGTGTTGCCGAGCGATACCGTGAGAAGCGCCGCCCACACCTTAGCGCTGAAGGAAGCCGGATTCGGCGGCGGCTCGAATGCGGCGGCCAATGCCGTCAGTATCGACGCAAGTATTATTATGTGAAGCGCGACGAGGCGCACGGCTTCGACGCGGCGCGAACAGTAGTGGGCCCCTAACACCTGGACCGCGTAGAATATCGCCATTACGAAGGAAAGCAAATCGCCAAAGTTGAATTCCATGCCGGGCGTGAAGCCCATGACGAGAAGCCCGAGCGTCGTGATGCCGGCCGCCGCGAAGAGCCACGCCGAGGGACGTACGCGGTATATCAGCCAGACGAGCGCCGGCGTCATGATGACGTTCAGCCCGCCTATGAAGGCCTGCTTGCTCGCGGTGCTGTAAGTAAGGCCGAAGGTCATCGATACGAAGACGCAGACGAGTATCGCGGCCAGCATGAAGGAGAGCTTCCAATCATATTTCGTCGCCGTGATTATTTTTTTCGGGAACAATATCATCAGAAATAACGCCGACAAGAGCATGCGCAAAGCTATCGCCCACAGAGGCGTGACAGCGCGCGCGAGCAGCGCCGAGATCGGTATCCCCGCACCCCATATGAACGAGACTAAGACGAGCGTCATATCGGCCTTGAAGGCTTCGCGGCGGTTCACAACTTCTTCGCTCACATGGCCCCCTCCTTTTTAAGCGCGCCCGTGGAGCGCGGCGCTCTCGGATGACGCATAATCCTACAGGCCGACGACGATCGAGCCGGCTATGATCATCACGATGCCGCACCACTGCGGCTTCGCAAGGCTCTCCTTGAGCACAAAGCGTCCGTAGAGCGCGGCGAGGAAGGGGCTCGTCGCAGTGATGGCGGTGACGACGGCGACGGGCATGGCGGAGATGCATTTCGCGTAGACGACGGAGCCGAAGCAAAGCCCTACCACCGCGGCTGAGAGGAAATATGCGGCAGCCGCAGGAGGGACGCTCGAAAGCGGCCTGGTCGCGGAGCGTCGGAATTTTACGGTAAGGATGCGCACGACGAGCGTTACGATCATAAACGCGAAGGCGCGGTAAAAGGTTATCTCCGCCGCTCCGAGCTGCGAGATATTCATCGCTATTTTCGTCACCGGCGACGCGAGCGCCCAACAGAGGCCGCCGCCGAGGGCGAAGGAGAAGCCCCTCATCAGCCGTCCAGCGCCGTAGCGGGGTTTTTCGCCGTGCTCGGCCTTTTCACCGCCGAAGCGCAGCAGGAGCAGCCCCCCTACTACTACCGCGACGCCCCATATCAGCTTCGGCGTCACAGGTTCGCCGAGCATCAGCCACGACGTGAAGATGACGAGTATCGGATACGAGTTAGCGACTGGGATGGCTAGACTGACGCCCATCTCGCGTATCGCCAGGAAGAAAAAGAGGTCGCCGAGCGTGTAGCTCGTTATCACGCTGAAGAAAAAGTAAACCCAAGCCAGCGGAGAGGTCACTACGGGAATCTTTCCGCCGCAGCTTATCAGCGCTACGGCCGCCGACGCGGCTAAGAAGGAGACGGCGCGGAAGGGGTTGACCTCGTGTATCGAACACCCCGCGCGCGCGAGGCCGCTGTTTACCATAATAGGAGAAGCCGCCCACATCGCGGCGGCCAGAAAGCTCATAAGGAATCCCCATAAAGGCATAGTACGCACCCTCCCCGCGCATATTTTACACGATTTTCATTATAGTTGTAACAAGCGGCTCAATTTGCCTCTTTTTGTGTTATAGTGGAACGAGCGTTACAGGAAAATAGGGGGACGTGAACGACAGATGGAGCTTTTTATCCGCACGCTCGAGGCCGCGACATGGCAGAATGCCGTGATGACGCTCGTGGGAGCCGCGCTGATCTATCTCGCGGTGAAAAAGGAATTCGAACCGAACCTGCTGCTGCCGATGGGCTTCGGTACGATACTTGTGAACCTTCCGCTCTCCTCCGCGCTCGACCAGCTCGCCGGCGGAAAGCTCGTCGAAGGCGCGCTTTCGATGTTCTTCAGGCTCGGCATCGCGACCGAGATATTTCCTCTGCTGATACTCGTCGCGGTCGGCGCGATGTGCGACTTCACGCCGCTGCTCGCAAACCCGAAGATGTTCGTCTTCGGCATCACTGCGCAGGCCGGCATATTTCTGACGATGGGGCTTGCGCTCTTCTTCGGCTACAACGTCTTCGAGGCGGCGTCGATAGGGATAATAGGCGCGGCCGACGGGCCGACGTCGATATACGTCTCGTCGCGCTTCGCGCCGCACCTGCTCGGACCGATCTCCGTAGCGGCCTACACCTACATGGCGCTCGTGCCTCTGATTCAGCCGCCGGTGATAATGGCTCTGACGACACAGAAGGAGCGCCGGATAAAGATGCCCTACGCCGAACGGCCGGTGTCGCGCCGTATGCTGATTCTCTTTCCTATAGCGATAACTATCATAGGCGGCGTGATAGCCCCCGCTTCGGTCTCGCTGCTCGGCTTCGTGATGTTCGGCAACCTGCTGCGCGTCAGCGGCGTTACGGACCGCCTCTCCAACGCCGCGCAGAACGAGCTTGCGAACATCGTGACGATACTGCTCGGCTTTTCGATATCGGCCACGATGACCGGCGAAAAGTTCGTGAACGTCGACACCCTCGTTATCATAGCGATGGGGCTCATAGCCTTCGTCCTCGACACGGCCGGCGGCGTGCTGACCGCTAAGCTTCTGAATCTCTTCCTTCCGAAGGAGCGGCGCGTGAACCCGATGGTCGGCGCGGCGGGGATTTCCGCCTTCCCGATGTCGGCGCGGACGATACAGCGCATGGGACAGAAGGCGGACCCCGCTAACCATCTGTTGATGCACGCGGTCGGCGCGAACGTCGCCGGACAGATAGGCTCGGTGCTCGCCGGAGGGGCCCTGCTCGCCTTCCTCGGATAGAATGCTGTCATGAGCCTGCGAGGTGATTTTTTGTGAAGGCGGCCAAGAGATGAGCAAAGACAAGCTTGCGAAAATTTACCTGTGGATCGGAGGAAGGAACCGGCGCCTCATGGCGCTCGACCTTCTGCTGCTTCTCTTCTCCGTCTTCGTCGGTTATTCGATGAGGCTTTCGTATTACATGGGCGCCGATTTCCTGTATCTCTACGACTTCTTGGGGATCGCCGCGCTCTTCTCCCTTATGGTGCTCTCGTCGCTGACGCTCTGCAAAATATACTCCGTATTCTGGCCGCGCGCCGGAATAGACGAATATTTCCGCCTCGCGCGCGCGTATCTTGCGGGCGCCGCGGCATTCGTCGTCGCGGCGTTCACTATAAGGCCTTTCACTCTTCCGCGCTCCTCCCTCGTCATAATGCTGCTGGCCGCGCCCATACTGCTCGTATCGGAGCGCGCCGCGCTGCGCCTTGCGCTGATGAACTCGCAGGAGCGGCCGGAGGGAAGGGAGAGCGCTCTGATTGTCGGCGCTGGGGAAGCCGGCAGCATGCTCGCGCGGGACCTGCTGAGGAATTCCGGCAGCATATGCCCTGCCGGCTTCGTCGACGACAACGAGCAGCTGCGCAATATGACCGTCGCGTCGCTCAAGGTGCTCGGGACGACAAAAGAGTTAAAGGAGATCATCGCCAAACACGATATCGACACCGTGCTTATAGCCATCCCCTCCGCGCCCGGAGAAAAAATAAAGGAATTATTCGGCGTCCTTTCGCCGCTCCGCGTCAAAGTCAGGGTGCTGCCGAGCCTTTCGAACCTCGCCGACGGGCGCGTCTCGATAAGCAGGCTGCGCTCGGTGAATCTCGAAGACCTGTTGCGTCGCGAGCCTATAAGGCTCGACGACGAAAACATCACCTCCTTGATAAAGGGGAAGAGCGTGCTCGTCACCGGCGCCGGAGGATCGATAGGCTCCGAAATCTGCCGGCAGCTGCTGCCGCGCGCGCCGAAGCGGCTGATCGCGCTGGGACACGGCGAGCAGTCGATATATATGCTGCTCGAATCCCTGGGCGGCGACGCGCCGGTCGTGCCGGTGATCGCGGACGTCGCGGACGCCGCAGCGATGGAAAGCGTCTTCAAAGATTATGCTCCACAGCTCGTCTTTCACGCCAGCGCCCACAAGCACGTGCCCCTGATGGAAAAAAACCCGCGCGAGGCGCTGCGCGTCAACGCGCTCGGGACCTATAACGCCGCGCGCCTCGCCGGAAGGTACGGCGCCCTACGCTTCGTGATGATCTCGACCGACAAGGCCGTGCGCCCGACGAGCGTGATGGGAGCGACGAAGCGCGCCGCCGAACGGCTGCTGCTGAGCGTTCAGAAAGATCATCCGCTGACGAAGTACATGGCGGTGCGCTTTGGAAACGTGCTCGGCAGCAGGGGCAGCGTCGTGCCGAAGTTTGAAAGGCAGATAGCGGCCGGCGGCCCCGTCACCGTGACGCATCCGGAAATGAAGCGCTACTTCATGTTGATACCGGAGGCCGTCAGCCTCGTGCTGCAGGCCGGAGCGATGGGAGAGGGGGGCGAGCTCTTCGCGCTCGACATGGGAGAGCCGGTCAGGATAGCGGAGATGGCCGAGACACTGATAAGGCTTCACGGCTATGAGCCGGGGAGGGACATTCAGATAAAGTACACGGGGATACGCGAGGGCGAAAAGCTCTACGAGGAGCTCTTCTACGACCCGTCGCACGCAGACAGGACCGCTCATGCGAAGATATTCAAGAGCCGTCTGACGCCCGAAGCCGAAAGCATACTGCCGCAGGTCGTGGAGATACTCCGCGCCTCCGCCGAGGGGACGCTCTCCGGCGAGCGCCTCAAAGAGAGAATCTTCTCCCTCGGCCGCGGCGCGGAAGCCGAAAATGAAGAGATTAGCAGCGACGAAGGCGATGAGCACGATGAAAAGGCCGGATAAAAGGATACTGCTTTCATACCCACATATGAGCGGAGACGAGCTCGAATACGTCAAGGACGCTTTCGCGTCGAACTGGATAGCGCCGCTCGGGCCGCACGTCGACGCCTTTGAAAAGGAGAGCGCCGAATTCGCGGGAGTAAAGTCCGCCCTCGCGCTATCGAGCGGCAGCGCGGCCATACATCTCGCGCTGAGGCTGCTGGGAGTCGGCGCCGGAGACGTAGTCTTCTGCTCGACTCTGACCTTCGTCGCGTCCGTAGCGCCGGCGGTATATCAGAACGCCACGCCGGTCTTCATCGATTCCGACGAAGAGACGTGGAATATGTCGCCGCGCGCGCTTCGCAGCGCCTTCGAGTGCGCTGAGCGGAAAGGCAAGCTGCCCAAGTGCGTCATTGTCGCCGAGCTCTACGGACAGCCGCCCAGGCTGGACGAAATATCGGCGCTGTGCGAGGAATACAGCGTGCCCATCCTCGAAGACGCGGCGGAAGCCTTAGGCGCCGAGTATGACGGAAAGAAATGCGGCTCCTTCGGCAGCGTCGGGGTCTACTCCTACAACGGCAACAAGATAATCACCACCTCCGGCGGCGGCATGCTGCTCTCCGACAACGAGGAATATGTCGAGAAGGCACGCTTCTTAGCGACGCAGGCGAGGGAGAGGGCTCCGTGGTACGAGCACAGGGAGATCGGCTATAACTACAGGATAAGCAACCTTCTCGCGGCCGTCGGACGCGCGCAGATGCTCCACCTTGACGAACGCGTCTCAAGACGGCGCGAAATCTTCGCAAAATACAGAAGGGAGCTCACGGACGTCCCGGGAATCTCCTTTATGCCCGAGTACAAAAAATGCCGCGCGACGCGCTGGCTGACCGCGGCGCTGATACCGCCCGGCAGCGGCAGAGATTTCACGGACGTGCTCGGCTACATGGACTCGCAGAACGTGGAATGCCGCCCCCTTTGGAAGCCTATGCACCTGCAGCCCTGCTTCGCCGGAGCGGAGTACTTCGCCGACGGCGAAAGGAGCGTCTCCGAAGAACTCTTCGCCCGCGGCATATGCCTGCCCTCGGCCTCCGCGATGACGGACGAAGAGCAGGAGTGGGTGATAAAATCTCTGAAGGAGAGCCTGTCATAGCGGATGCGCAGCGATAAGCCGGTGCAGTATCTGATGAAAAGGGCTTTCGACGTATGCGGCTCGCTGCTGGGGCTGATACTCCTTTCTCCGCTGATGCTGCTGACGGCGTATAAAATTTCCCGGGAGATGGGCAAGCCGCTCTTCTTCAACGCTACGCGGGCCGGTATGGACGGTAGGCCTTTCAGGCTCTATAAGTTCAGAACGATGACGGACGAACGAGACGAAAGCGGAAAGCTTCTGCCGGACGCCGAACGCCTCACTCCGCTCGGCGAAAAGATCCGCAGCTCCAGCGTCGACGAACTACCGCAGCTTCTGAACGTGCTGAAGGGCGAGATGAGCCTCGTGGGGCCGCGCCCCCTGCCGCTGGAATACGTGCCGCGCTACAGCGCCGCGCAGAAAAAAAGGCTCAGCGTCCCTCAGGGGATGACCGGCTGGGCGCAGATCCACGGCAGAAACGCGATATCGTGGGAGGAAAAATTCAGCTGCGACCTATGGTACGCCGAAAACTGGTCCTTAGCGCTCGACATGAAGATAATATTAGTTACGCTGAAAAAAGTACTGACGCGCGAAGGCATCAACGCCGAGGGAGAGGCGACGATGCCGGAGTTCAAAGGAGGCGCGCCCGATGGGAAAAAAGAATAAAGAAATATATCTTATAGGGGCCGGCGGGCACGCGAAGGTGATAATCGCGCTGCTTGACGAGCTCGGCATGAGCTGCCCGGCGATATACGACGACGCTGAAAGGCTGCAGGGCACGAAGTTCTGTGGGATCCCGATCGCAGGCCCTGTATCCGCGCTGCCCGACCGCGGGGACGTCTCCGCCGTGATCGCGATAGGCGTCAACGAAACGCGCCGTCGCATAAGCAGCGCGTTCAAAAACGTTTCATGGGCCGCCCTCGTGCACCCTCACAGCTGGGTGCACGCTTCGGTGTCGATCGGACGCGGCTCCGTCGTATTCGCCGGCTCGGTCATTCAGCCGGGCAGCGTCATCGGAGCGCATACGATAGTAAACACCTCAGTATCGATAGACCACGACTGCCGCGTCGGCGATTTCTGCCACATCGCGCCCGGCTGCCATATAGCAGGAGGCGTGCGCATCGGCGACAACGTATTCTGCGGCATCGGCTCCTGTGTTACTCAATATCTCTCCGTCTGCGGCGACATCGTCATAGGAGCGGGCGCGGCCGTGACGAGGGATCTGACGGAGCCCGGCATCTACGTCGGACTGCCCGCTAAGCGCCGTGCCTAAACTGCTGATCGCCGCGACCGCGGCGCTGACGCTCAGAAGCTTCCTGCTGCCGCACGCGCGGCGCATGAGAGAAGAGGGCTGGACCGTCGACGGGGCGGCGCGCGGAATCCTGGAAGACGAAGCGTGCAAAGGGGCCTTTGATTCCCGCTTCGAAGTAGAATGGGTCAGGGACCCGCGCGACGCGCTGAGTTTGGCGCGCTCCTACCGCAGGATACGGCAGATCGTCCGCGCCGGCCGCTACGATATAGTTCACGTGCACACGCCGGTGGCCGCGGCGGTGACGCGCTTCGCGCTGAAAAACTTCGGCGCCGCCGAACGCCCGAAGGCCATATACACGGCGCACGGCTTTCACTTTTTCAGCGGCGCGCCGCTGAAAAACTGGCTGCTCTTCTACCCCGTCGAAAAATACCTGTCGCGCTTCACAGAGCTGCTCATCACGATAAATGCGGAGGACTATGTGCGCGCTCGCGGCTTTGCCGCAAAGCGCGTCGAATATCTGCCGGGCGTCGGCGTCGACGTCGCGCGCTTCCGGGACTGTCGCGAGGCGGCCGACCGCAGCGCGCTCGGCGTGCCGGAAGGCGCTTACATGCTGCTCTCCGCCGGCGAGCTCAACGCCAACAAAAACCACGCCGAAGTGCTGCGCGCCCTTGCACGGATCGGCGACAGAGAGATACACTACGTGATCGCCGGCGACGGTCCGCTGCGCGCCGAGCTGCGGAGCCGCGCCGCCGAGCTCGGCGTCGGCGCTCAGCTGCACTTAGCCGGCTACAGGCACGACATGCCGGAACTTTACAGATCCGCCGACTGCTTCGTCCTCCCGTCGAAGCGCGAAGGGCTGCCCGTCGCGCTGATGGAAGCCGCGGCGTCCGGCCTGCCGCTTATCTGTTCGCGCATCCGCGGCAGCGTCGACGTCGCCGCGAAATATCCCGACTGCCGCCTGTATGAGAGCGGCGACACAGATGCTTTAGCCGCGTTGCTGCGCGTCCGCCCGAAACGCGGCGAAAACGGAACGCACAGCCTGCCGGAGGAGATATTCGGCCTCCGCGCGGCGACGGAAACCTCCGCGCGGCTCTATAAAGAGCTGCTTGGAAGCTGAACGGCGCAGGAAAAGGACATCGGAATCGTGAAGGAGATATTTTTTATAAAAACGGGCAAGGCCTATCTGCCGGAGATAGAGGGATATGGCCGCGCATTTACGAAAAAAGGCTTCTCCTGCGGCGTCATAAGCCCCGAGGAAGTCGCGCGTCGCGACAGCGCGAACAGCGCATTCTGGTTCTTCATGGGCTTTTATCCGCACAAAATCGTCTCAAAGGGCTTTGTCGTGCACGATTACCGTTCTTTGTCCACAGGAAGCATGCGCGGACCGAAAGATTTTTTGAAGCGCGCCTTCCAGCCGAAGCCGTCGCTGAGGGTCTTTCTCAACGAAAACGTAAAAAAACGCATGAACTTCAAGGACAGCGTTCCATCTTGCCTGATCGATATGGGGGTCGATTTCCCGCAGTGGGGTGCAGAAAAGGGGAGGGACGTCATATACGACTACGTTTATGTCGGCGACGTTTCAAAAGATAGAGGCATAGACCGTCTGCTCGCATGGTTTGCAAAGACCGGCGGCGGCAAAAGGCTGCTTCTTGTCGGGCGCTGCGACGAAGAGCTGCGCGGCGCTTACGGCAGCCCCAACATCATATTTGCCGGAAAGGTGGAGAGGGAGCGCGTCTATGAATACCTTATGCAAAGCGGGACCGGCATCTCCTATGTTCCGCGCGGGATGCCCTATGACCTGCAAACCAGCACGAAGATGCTCGAATACGCTTGGTGCGGCCTAAATATATTAGCGAACGACTCCCCCTCGAACATACTCACGGCGAAAAAGCTCAGCTTTGAATGCAGCAGGACGAGAGACCCAATTCTCGGGCTTAAGATAGTCAATACGGGGACAGGGAGCATCCGCGGCAAGCTTTCATGGGATAAGATTATCGACGATTCCGGCCTCTTCAAGCACCTTAGACCGTGAGCGCGGCGCCGCGCGAAATGGTTTGCGAATGCCGTAATTCTTTCGTGGCGCTTCCGGCAGACGACCTGTCCGAAAACGATGAAAAAAGCGACGACGCTCAAAAAGAAGGTAGAGCAAGATGAAAAAAATAATAAGGACGTTGTTTGAATCAGAATTTTATGAGCGTTTTGTACGAGGAACGGTTTTTCATAAAACATGTGCTATGCTTAAATCCATACCCAGCAAACACTATAGAAATTTATTAGTGAAAAGAAGGGGCGTTTCTACATTGAAACAAATACAGGTCCATCTGGAAGAAGCAAAAGTCGATTTCTTTTTTGATTTCGGCACATTGCTTGGAATAATAAGGGAAGGACATCTGTTAAACCACGACCTGGACATGGACATCGGAGTGATTCTCAAGCCTTCTGAGAGTGAAACTGATATAAGAAAACACATGCTGGAGGTCGGCCGCTTGAAGTATGTTTATTTTCTCGACGACGTCGGCCTCGTGGAGGAATCTTATATGGTCAACGGGATCAAGGTTGATGTCAATTATTATCGAACGTCGGGGGACAGAAGCATATGCTATCTGTTATACCGCGAGCAGGCGAAGAAGTACCGCGGAGACGAGATGAACGCGGTCGAGCTCGCGTCGAAGCGCATCAGCATCACAAAGGCGCGGTTCATTGACACAGACGTCAACGTTCCTGACAATTGCGCGGAATATCTGGAAACGCGCTATGGCAGGAACTGGAAAATACCCGATAAGAACTGGTGCTATTGGGCGGGGCCTTCCGCGAGGAAGATCCCCAACATGGCTCATATTCAGAAGTTTTGAGTTTATCTGAACATGCGCGGAACATCGTACATCAGAACGTTTCCGGCCCCCGTGGCGGCTTCGCTGGCCTTAATGGCCATGAGCGTCGTAGAAAAGGGGCTCATCCTGATAACAAGCCCGCTCTACACGCGACTGCTGACACAGAGCGAATTCGGTGCCGTCTCCGTCTTTATCTCCTGGCAGACGCTTCTCGGCGTCGTCGCGATGTTCTGCCTTCACGGCGGCGTCTTCAACAACGGGATGCTCGACTACGAAGAGGACCGCGACCGCTATTCATGGTCGCTGCTCGTGCTCTCGAATGTAATCACGCTTATCTGTTTCTTCGCGCTGCTCGCGCTGCGGCCGTTCCTGCGCACGTGGTTCAACCTCGGCTTGCCGCTCGTTTGTCTGATGTTCGCGATGTTCTTCACGCAGCCGGCCTTCAACTTCTGGATGGCGCGGCAGCGCTTCGAGTACAAATACAAGCTGCTGGCCGCCGTAGTCATAGGCTCGGCTTTCCTCTCTCCGCTGGCCGCCGTCGCCTGCATTCTCGCTTTTCCGGGGCACCGCGTTTACGCGCGCCTCTTCGGCGGCGAAAGCGTGCTCATATGCGTTTACTGCGCATACTATTTTTATCTGGGGAAGAAAGCGGGCTGGAAAGTAAAATTTTCATACTGGAAACAGGCCTTTCTCTTCAACCTGCCGCTTATTCCGCACTACCTTTCCGGATACGCGCTGAACAGTGCGGACAGGATAATGATAGCGAACTTTGCAGGCGACAGCGCCGCGGCGCGCTACAGCGTCGCCTATACCGTCGCGCTCGCGGCTACGGTGGTCTGGAACGCGATCAACGCCTCGCTGATCCCGTACACCTATGAGAAATGCCGCAAGGGAGATTACGCCGCGATCTACAATATCACGAACCCGATCGTTCTCATTTACGCATGTCTCTGCGGAGGGCTGATCCTGATAGTTCCCGAACTGATCATGATCATGGCGCCGTCCAGCTACTATGAAGGGATATTTATCGTGCCTCCTATTGTCGGCGGTGTCTTTTTCATGTCGCTCTATTCTGTTTTCGCGAACGTCGTCTACTACTACAGAAGGCCGCGCTATGTCATGTACGCCAGCGTGAGCGCCGCCACGCTTAACGTGATCCTCAACTATATTTTCATTCCCCGCTTCGGCTACATGGCCGCGGCTTATACCACGCTTTTCTGCTACATCGTGCAGGCCGCGCTCGACTATCTCGCGCTGAAAAAGGTGACGAAAGCGAGCGTCTGCAATATGCGTTTGCTGCTGGCGTTCTGCGCGGCGATGGTCGCGGTTTCGCTTTTTTCAGGTACGCTTTATTATCATAATCTGTTAAGATACAGTCTGATAGCGTTGTCCGTCCTCGCGGCGCTTCTTATGCGGCGCAGGATCGTCGGGGCTATACTGGCTGTAAGGGAAAGCAATTAGGGTCTGGCCGCCGAGGCGGTTTCTTATTCAGTGGAGGTGCTGTTGTGAAAGCCCTTATTCTCAATTCCGGCGCCGGCAGGCGCATGGGGCCGCTCTCAGGCGAACGTCCGAAGTGCATGACGGAGATATCGCCGACTGAGAGCATAATCGCCCGCCAGCTGCGGCAGCTTTCGGAGTGCGGCGTGGAGGAGGCCGTGATAACGACGGGGCCGTTCGCCGCGGCGCTCGAGGGATACTGCCGCGCGCTCGGCCTGCCGCTGCGCCTGACCTTTGTGCATAATCCGCGCTGGGCGGAGACGAACTACATATATTCCATCTACTGCGCGCGGGAGCGGCTGCGCGGCGAAGGCATACTGCTGATGCACGGCGACCTCGTCTTCGAGGAGAGCGTGCTCGAAGAAGCGCTCGCCGCCAAGACGAGCGTGATGGCCGTCTCATCCGCGCTGCCGCCGCCGCAGAAGGACTTCAAAGCCGTCATAAGAGAGGGGCGCGTCGCCAGGGTCGGAGTGGACTTATTCGACGGAGCCGTGACGGCGCAGCCGCTCTACAAGCTGCTGGAAGATGACTGGAAGACGTGGCTCGGGGGCATCGCCGAATTCTGCGAAGCCGGACGGACGGATTGTTACGCGGAAGAGGCGCTCAACGAGGCAGCCGACCGCTGCCGCATCATGCCGCTCGACTTCGGCGGCGCGCTCTGCGCGGAGATCGACACGCCTCAGGACCTCGCCGCGGTTTCGGCGCGCCTCAAAGAAATAGAGGAGCGCCTCGTCTACATGTGCTTCTCGACGGACGTGGTACACAGCGGCCACATCGCGATCATGCGCCGCGCGCGCCGGCTCGGCCGCCTCGTCGTCGGCGTGCTCTCCGACGAAGCGGTGGCGAGCTACAAGCGCTTTCCGCTCGTGCCCTTCGAGGAGCGGCGGGCTCTATTCGAGAACATCGCCGGCGTGAGCCGCGTCGTCGAGCAGAAAAGCCTCAGCTACGCCGACATACTGCGAGAGCTCAGGCCGGCCGTCGTCGTACACGGCGACGATTGGCGCGAGGGCGCGCAGCGGCCCATACGCGCCGAGGTGCTCGCGATACTCGCAGAGCAGGGCGGAAAGCTCGTAGAATTTCCCTACACTAAAGACGCGAAGCTCAATCAGATCGAAGCGCGCTTCCGCGAAAAGCTCTCGCTGCCCGACGTGCGCCGCGCGCGGCTGCGGCGTCTTCTCTCCCTCAAACCGCTGGTCACCGCGATAGAGGCGCACAACGGCATCACCGGCCTCATCGCCGAAAAGACCGTCGTCTGTCAGGAGGGACGGGCGCGCCAGTTCGACGCGATGTGGCTTTCGTCGCTCTGCGACTCCACCGCGAAGGGCAAGCCGGATATCGAGCTCGTCGATATGTCCTCGCGCCTGCGCACCGCCGACGAGATAATGGAGGTCACGACGAAGCCGATGATCCTCGACGGAGACACCGGCGGCCTCGTCGAGCACTTTGTCTACAACGTGCGCACGCTTGAGCGCATGGGCGTCTCGGCGGTCATAATCGAGGACAAGACGGGGCTCAAGAAAAATTCGCTCTTCGGCGTCGAGGCAAAACAGACGCAGGATTCTCCTGAGAACTTTGCGGCCAAGATACGCGCCGGCAAAGAGGCGCAGAAGACGCGCGACTTCATGATAATAGCGCGCATCGAGAGCCTGATCTTAGAAAAGGGCGTAGGAGACGCTCTCTTGCGCGCGCGGGCCTATACGGGCGCCGGCGCCGACGGCATCATGATACACAGTAGGAAAAAGGATCCCACGGAGATATTCGCCTTCGTGGAAAAATTCCGCGCCTTTGATAAAAGCACGCCGATAGTCGTCGTTCCGACGTCTTTCAGCAGCGTGACGGAAGAGGAATTCGCGCGGCGCGGCATCAATATAGTCATCTACGCGAACCAGTTGACGCGCAGCGCCTTCCCCGCGATGCAGAAAGCCGCGCGCACGATACTTGAACGTCGCCGGGCGCTCGAGGCCGACGAGCTCTGTATGCCGATAAAAGACATACTGACGCTGATACCGGAGGAATAGCGATGACGCAGGAACTTATCACAGGCGCCGGCTCGCGCCGGCTCGCCGCAGCGGCGCTGGCGCGGCGCGGCGCTCGCAGGTGCTTCGCCGTAGCAAGCGACAGGGCGGCCAGCGGCTGGCTGGAACGATCGCTGCGCGGCGCGGGGCTGGACTTCGTTCGCTTTTCCGGATTTTCAGCAAACCCGCGATACGAAGATATAGTTGCGGCAACGCGCCTCTTCCGCAAAAGCGGCTGCGACTCCGTCATGGCAGTCGGCGGCGGCAGCGCCATCGACACGGCCAAATGCGTGAAACTTTTCTGCCGCATGGATGCGTCGCAAAATTACCTGGAACAGCCTTACGAAGACACGGGCGCGCCGCTGGCCGCCGTGCCCACTACGGCGGGCAGCGGCAGCGAGGCGACCAGCTTCGCGGTCATCTATGCGGGCGGCGAAAAGCGGTCCGTAGCGCACGACAGCCTACTGCCGGACATCGCTGCGCTAGACCCGCAGACGCTCGCCACGCTGCCGCTCTATCAGAAGAAATGCACGCTGCTCGACGCGCTCTGCCACGCCGTCGAAGCGTGGTGGTCCGTCAACTCGACGGAAGAAAGCGTCGAATATTCGCGCAGCGCCTTAAGCGGCATAACGAGCCACATGGACGACTACTTCGAGGGCGAGCCCGGTGCGGCCGAGGCGGTCATGTTCGCGGCGAACGCCGCGGGACGAGCGATAAACATCGCCAAGACGACGGCGGCTCATGCGATGTGCTACAAGCTGACGTCAAGCTTCGCCCTCCCCCACGGACACGCCGTCGCGTTATGTCTGCCGCGCGCGTGGCGCTATATTCTGGAACACCCCGAAAGGACGACGGACATTCGCGGAGCCGCGCACCTTGCCGAAGCGCTGCGCGGCATCGCCCTCTGCATCGGCGCGCGCAGCGCGGAGGAGGGACCGACGCGTTTCGAGGCGCTGCTTGACGAGCTATGCATCGCCGCGCCTTCCGGCGCTGAGTGGGACGTGTCGCGGCTCGCGGCTTTCGTCGACCCGGCCAGGCTGAAAAATTTCCCAGTGAGCATCGGCGAGAAAGAGCTCGCTGAGCTTTACCGGCAGATGACCGTGAGAGGAAAATAAGAATGAAGCTCGATTTTCTCGGCGCATACGACTTCTTCGCGGGCGTGCCCGATTCGCAGCTGAAACAGCTCTGCGGTCTGTTGATGGACAGATACGGCATCTCTCCGCGCCACATCGTCGCCGCCAACGAGGGCAACGCGGTCGCGCTCGCCGCCGGACATTACCTGGCTACCGGCAGAGTGCCGGTCGTCTACCTGCAAAACAGCGGCGTCGGCAACATAGTCAATCCGGTCCTCTCGCTGCTCAGCGACAGAGTATACGGCATCCCCTGCATCTTCTTCATCGGATGGCGCGGCGAACCCGGTGTTCGCGACGAGCCGCAGCACATGTTCCAGGGCGAAGTGACGCTGAATTTGCTCGCAGATATAGGCATCGAAGCCTTCGTGGTCGGCAGAGAAACGACGAAAGAAGAGATCGAAGGTCAGATGCGCCGTTTTGCGCCGCTGCTCGCTGATGGCAGGAGCGTAGCTTTCGTCGTCAGGAAGGACGCACTCGACTACGAAGCGCGCTGGAGCTGCGGCAACGCTTTCACGATGAAGCGCGAAGAGATCGTCCGCGCCGTCGTCGAGGCGGCCGAAGAGGGCGTCATCGTATCGACGACGGGCAAAACCTCGCGCGAACTCTTCGAGATAAGAGAGAAGCGCGGCGAGGGACACGGGCGCGACTTCCTCACGGTCGGCTCGATGGGACACAGTTCATCGATCGCGCTCGGCATCGCGCTGGCGAAGCCGCGAATGCGGGTCTGGTGCCTCGACGGCGACGGCGCCGCCCTCATGCATATGGGCGCGATGGCCGTCATCGGCGCGAATAGCCCGGCCAATCTCGTACACGTCGTTATAAACAACGCTTCGCACGAAAGCGTCGGCGGCATTCCTACCGTGGCGGGAAAAATCAATCTTCTTAAAGTGGCTGACGGCTGCGGCTACCCGTCGCGCTTTTCAGCAAGCAGCCGCGAAGAACTCGACGATGCTTTGAGCGAGGCACGCAATGCGCGCGAGCTTTGCTTCATCGAAGCCCGCGCAGCGATAGGAGCCAGGCCCGACCTCGGCCGCCCGACAACGACGCCGCAGGAGAACAGAAAAAAATTCATGGAGTACCTCTCAGGAAAAGACTGACGGGGCGGCACAGCTTCATCAGACGCTTAATACTTAATAATAGAATCCGGCGCCAAGCGCCTAACGGTTCGCGGAAAAATCGCGGAACTTTTTCTCCGGCTGAAATATTGATATGCGAATATGAGATAAACTTTCTAAAATTCGCTCCAATGACGAATTATCATGCTTTCTGCACGCTCAAATGTCGGCGCGCCAATGGACTATTGTATTTAAATGAATTATAATAATGATGGATAGAGGTAGAAAGTTAATCGTTAAAGCAGTCCCCTTTGTAAAGGAGGTTTTCGTAAATGATACACGGAAAATACGGGCGTGTGCTCGGCATGGTTCTTGCCGGAGGAAAGGGCGAACGCCTGATGCCTTTGACAAGGTACCGTGCAAAGCCGGCGGTGCCCTTCGCCGCAAAATACCGCATAATCGACTTCGCCCTCTCAAACATGGTCAACAGCGGGCTCTTTTCCATATACTGCCTTATTCAGTTCAAAAGCCAGTCCCTCCACGAACATATCGGCAAGGGCTGGCAGTTCGGCAGCGCTCTGCGCGGCCGCGATTTCTTCGTCAACGTGGTCCCCGCGCAGATGTGGGACGGCGAGCGCTGGTACGAAGGAACGGCGGACGCGGTATTCCAGAACATGCACCTGGTGACGCTCTTCAACGCGGATCGCGTCTGCGTCTTCGCGGCAGACCACGTATATAAGATGGACGTTGAACAGATGCTCGCCTATCACATGGACAACAAGGCCGACGTCACGGTCGCCGCTTACGTCGTCCCCTCCTCCGAAGCGAGCCAGTTCGGCTGCATAGCGACGGACGAGAGCGGACGCATAACCGATTTCGTCGAGAAGCCGGCGATCCCGCCGGAAATTCCCGGCCGTCCAGGCTTCAGCTTCGTCTCGATGGGCAATTACATCTTCGAGCGTGAAATACTTGGAGAATCGGTCCTCTCCGACAACGAACGCAAGGAGAGCACGCACGACTTCGGGCGCGACATATTGCCCAAGCTCTTCAGCGACTACAAGCTGATGGCCTACGACTTCTCCACGAACGTCCTGCCCGGCGGCGACAAGCCTTACTGGAAGGACGTCGGCAGCATAAAGGCGTACTGGGAGGCGCACATGGATCTGTTACTCCATCCTTCGGCGCTCTCGCTCTACAATCAGATGTGGCCTATAAGGACGGTATCTTATTCGGATCCGCCCTGCTTCACCTATCCCGCGAACGACCATTCTTGCTCCGTTGACGCCTGCATGTGCGCGGAAGCGAGCCGCGTGCTCGGCGCTTACGTGAGAAAGAGCGTGCTTTCGCGCAACTGCGTGATCAACTCCGGCTCCGTCGTGGAAGAGTCGATAATCGGGCAGAACGTGACGATAGGCTCCAACTGCCGCCTGCATCGCGTGATAGTCGACTCGCACAATATAATCCCGGATGGCACGTCTATCGGCTACGACCATGCGGCCGACGCCGAGCTCTATCACGTCGACCCGACGTCCGGTGTGGTAGTCGTCGGGATGCCGAGCATCGATCTGAGACAAAAGATGCAGATCCCCGGCTCATACGAGATATTCTCGACAGACGGCTCAGGGTTCTGAGAAAATTTTTTCAAAACGCTCCAAGCGCCACAGGCCCAGCGTAAAACGCCGGGCCTGTTTTGATTCCGCCTAATGCAGAGAAGGCGCGGAAAACCGCGCCTTCGTTGTGTTGCAATGATTATAACCGTATAGCCGAAAGCTGCGCCGTATGCGTCAGAACGTTTCCTGCGCGTTCCTGGCTATTATTTCCTCCTGCTGGTAGTTGTCCAGGTCTACGAAGTAGTCGCTGTATCCGGCGACGCGGACGAGGAGACCGCGGTAATCCTCCGGATGCGCCTGCGCGTCGCGCAGTGTCGCTTCGTCTACTACGTTGAACTGAATATGGTGCCCGCCGAGCTTGAAGTAGGAGCGGATGAGGTTCTTGACCCCCTCGATGCCCTCTTCGCCGGCGAGGACGGAGGGCAGGAAGCGCTGGTTGAGAAGCGTTCCGCCCGTCTTGACCTGGTCGAGCTTCGCAAGCGACTTGACGACCGCCGTCGGGCCGTGGCGGTCCGCGCCGTGGCTCGGCGACGTGCCGTCGGATTCCGGCATTCCGCTGAAGCGTCCGTTCGGCGTCGCTCCGAGCTTCTGCCCGAAGTAGTTGTGGCAAGTCGTGCTGAGGCCGTTCAGATGGTATGTCGGGCCGAGTATGCTGTTCCTGCCGTCGATGGTCTCAAAGAGGCTGTCGAACACCTTTCTCGTGATATTGTCGGCGTAATCGTCGTCGTTGCCGAAGAAGGGCGTCTTGTTCCACATCGTGAGGCGCATCTCCTCGTAGCCTTCCCAGTTGGCTTTCAGCGCGTCGACGACCTGCTGCAGCGTGTATCTGCATTCCTCGTAGACGTGCTTCTTGAGCGCGGAGAGGCTGTCGGTGACCGTGCCGAAGCCGCAGCACTGGATGTAGTCGCTGTTGTAGCGCGGCCCGCCGTTGTAGTAGTCTTTGCCCTTCTCGATGCAGTCACGTACGACGCAGGAGAGGTACGGCGCCGCCATATGCTGCACGTACTGCGAGCGCAGGTAGTTGTCGACGCCGATCTTCGTGTCGACAGCGTGGCGGATCTGTTTCTCGAAAGCCGCGTAGAGGTCGTCGAAGGTCTTGAACTCCGAAAGTTCGCCGCTCTTGATGCTGACCTGTTCGCCGGTCAGCATGTCGACGCCGTTGGTCAGCGCGTATTCAAGGAGCTTCGGAACGTTGAGGTAGCCGTGCAGCAGGTAGGCCTCTTTGCCGGAGCATCCGGTCTCGACGCAGCCGCTGACGCCCCCTTCGCGCGCGTCTTCGAGCGCCTTGCCGACGCGCATCTGTTCCTGTATGACGAGGTCGCAGTTGAACATCGACGGGTAGCCCATGCCGTTGCGGAAGACGCGGGCCGCGGCGCGGATTACATTGTCGGGCGTGCGCTCGCTGACTTGGATGTTGCACTGCGGCTGAAGCAGGCGAAGCTCGTCGAGTATCTCAAGGATGATGTAGGTGATCTCGCTGGAGCCGTCGGAGCCGTCCCTCTTGAGGCCGCCGAGGTTGATGTTGGTGAAGTCGTTGTAGGTGCCGCTTTCCTTCGCCGTCACTCCGACCTTCGGGGGCGCCGGCGTGTTATTCACCTTGATCCAGAAGCAGGAGAGAAGCTCCTTCGCCTTGTCGCGCGTAAGCGTTCCGTCGGCGAGCCCCTTCTCATAGAAGGGGGCGAGATGCTGGTCGAGATGCCCCGGGCTCATGGCGTCCCAGCCGTTGAGCTCTGTGATGGTCCCGAGGTGTACGAACCAGTACATCTGTATGGCTTCCCAGAAGCTGCGAGGAGCGTGCGCCGGAACGCGGCGGCAGACTTCGGCTATCTGCAGGAGCTCGGCCTTGCGCGTCTCGTCCCTCTCTTCGGCGGCCATCTTCTCTGCGAGGGCGGCGTGGCGCTCGGCGAAGATGATGACGGCGTCGCAGGAGATATCCATGCCCTGAAGCTCTTCGTCCTTCGACGTCGCTTCCGGGTCGTTGATGAAGTCGAGCTTCGCGCGGGCTTCCGCGATCTCTTTCTTCATATCGAGCGCGCCGTGCTGATAGATGTAGCCGTCCAGCGAGGTGTGGCCAAGAGCGCGCTGCTCGCCGAATTCCGTGAAGGTGCCGGCCTTGTAGAGCAGGTTCCACGCTTCGGGCATGCGCTCAAAGAGGCGGTCCCTCATGCAGCGGCCGCGCCAGTAGGGTTCGACGAATTTTTCATAGGCGTCCATATCCTTCGGGTCCACCGTGTAGTTCTGCTGCTCGCGCGTCGTGAGTATCTCAAAGTCCTGGCGCGTGTGGCAGGTGAGCTCGGGGAAAGTCGAAACGGCCTTCGGCTTCGGGCCGCGCTCTCCTACGATAAGTTCGTCGGGGCCGATGTAGATCTCTTTTTTCTCGCAGAGGTTCTTGAAGTTCGCAGCGCGAAGCACGGGCATAGGCATCTTGCCCTCGTGTTCACGGTAGAACTCCGTTTCGAGCAGACCTCTTTCGATGCTGATCGTCGCGTGTGTGTTGAAGCTTGCGTCGCGGAGCCGTTTGACTCTTTCGTTCATAAAAATTACCTCCCTTGTTTGACATCAATAAGACCGATTGCCGACTGCCCTCTTTATCCTGCGGGCCGCGCCCGCCGCGGCGGTCAACCGCCGATGTGCACCTTTAGTCCGAAGCTTTCGAGTATCCCCGCCGCGTGATGGGTCTGGGCGTCCGTCGGCGGCAGCAGGTCGTTCAGCCTGTAATCCATGTGCCAACGGTCGTGCTTGCCCTTCGCCACCGTGTGGTAAGGCAGGATGTTGACGCCGACCACTCCTTTCAGCCGCGAGACGAAGCTGCCCGTCGCCTTAATGTTTTCGTCGCCGCTGTTCAGCCCCGGCATGAAGGGGACGCGGACGTTTATTTTCGCGCCGGCCTCGGATATCGCAACCAGATTTTCAAGTATCACCGCGTTGTCGACGCCGGTAAATTCTTTATGCCTGCCCGGATCCATATGTTTTATATCGTAGAGAAAGATATCCGCGCGCTTCGCCGTTTCGAGGATCACGCTCTTCCCCGCGAAGCCGCTCGTGTCTATCGCGCGATGATAGCCGACCCTGCCACACGCGTCAAGCGCTTCGATCAGAAATTCCGGCTGCATCAGCGGCTCGCCTCCGGAGAAGGTTACGCCGCCTCCTTCGCGGAAGAATATTTCGTCCTTTGCAAGCTGCGGCATCAGCTCGTCGACCGTACAGGGACGACCGCAGAGCTCACGGGCTTCCGCGGGGCACGCGTCGCAGCACGCACCGCAGCCGACGCAGAGCCCCTCGTCGGTAACGAGGGCGCCGTTTCGAACGGAAACGGCGTGCCGGGGACAGGCCTTGACGCAGGAACCGCACGCGATACATTTTTCGTCGCGGAAGAGCAGAGCGGGGGCGGCAGACCGGCTCTCGGGATTATGGCACCACCAGCACGACAGCGGGCAGCCTTTGAAGTGCACCGTAGTGCGCGTCCCTGGGCCGTCGTGAATGGAATATCTCTTGATATCGAAGATAATCCCCGGTTTACTCAACTTTTTTTCCCCCTTCTTCGGATACGTCGAGGTCTATATGCTTTGCGAAATAATATTTGCGTATGAAGCGCTCCTGCACCGAGAACGACCAGTGGACGTCGCGGATGAAGTCCGCCGCACCGTTGAAGTCGTGCTCCTTGAGCAAATCGACCATCGTCTGATGCTCTACGACGGAATGGAGCTCCCACTCCTTGACGAACGCTTTGCTTCTCGGGAAATCGTAAAGGCGTTCCTTGCGTATCTTTATCGCATGCAGCATCTCCTGGTTGTCGGAAAGATCGAGATAGGTGTTGTGAAATTTCAGGTTGTCTTCGTAGAAGAGAGAAAAGTTGTTCTGTTCGAGAGCCTTCGCCATCTGCTGGTTCAGCTTCTCCATAGCTTCGGCGTCGCCGTCGTGGAAGCGCACCGCGACGAGCAGCAGCGTCGCCGATTCGAGCGCTCCGAGCATTTCGTATATATTGCGTATCTTTTCCAACGTCAGCGCGTTCACGACTACTCCGCGCCTCGGGAAGATCGTGATGAAGCCCTCCGCTTCGAGCTGGAACAGGGCGTCGCGCAGCGGCGTCCGACTCATGCCGAGCTCCCTGCTTATATCGTTCAGGTTGAGGAAAGAGCCAGGACGTATCTTTCCCTCGTTCATCTGTACGCGAAGGTAATCATAGACCTGCTCCCTCAGAGATTTCAGCGTGAACTGCGATTCGCACGGCATATCAATATTCCCCTCTCTCGTTAAATTGTAGCACAGATATATCAGATTGCAATATCCTTGAAAAGATAGTTTTTATCATTTTTTGTAAACAGCATAATTGTCTTGTGTTTGCAATATATTTCGTTAAAATCACCTTGACTTTTCGTGATATTTTTCTATGATTCCCTTTCAAATAATTCTGGGACATACTATCTTCTCTTTCTAATTATAATACGACTAAAGAGACGCGAAAAATAATTTGGCAAATATCTGGGTCCAAGCCTGGCCAAGGCCGGGGCAAGTATTTGACTTTTCACGAATGCCGAGTATAATGTAAAAGTTGCGCGGAAAATTTGCCGCGCGGCGCAATAATTCTTTTTGCCGCGCGCCGGTGTAACTTGGGAGTTTTTTCAGCTTGCAGCCTGCTTCGATCTGCGCGATGGAAGAATTCTTGCGCAGATTTCTACGGGGCGGGCGCGATATTTATCTCGTCCGATTTGTGAAAAAACATATTGTCTGCTTCGCGGCAGTCCACGTCTCCGCGCTTTTATCGGCGTGCGCCGTAAGGCCTGTAGTTTTTTACCCCCGGATTTTCAGGAGGTACTGTAATGACTGAGGAATATCAGGGAAGTTTTTCGGATTTCAATTTAAAGCCTACGCTGCTCAGGGCCATCGAACGCAAGGGCTTCGAGCATCCGATGCCCGTGCAGACGGCCGTGCTCGAGGACGATGGGCTGCTCGACAACGACGTAATAGTGCAGGCGAAGACGGGGTCGGGCAAGACGCTCGCTTTCGCGCTGCCGCTTCTGAACATAGCCGACGCCCAGGAAAGGGAGCCGCAGATTCTCGTGCTCTCTCCGACGCGCGAGCTCGCCCAGCAGACGGCGCGCGAATTCGCGTGGCTCGGCGCCGACCTCGGAGTGAGGGTGGCGACGCTCGTCGGCGGACTCGACATGGAGCGGCAGATTCGCGCGCTTCGCGACGGCGCCGCGGTGATAGTCGGGACGCCTGGGCGCGTGCTCGACCATATACGCCGCGGCACGCTCCGGACGGAGGATATACACAGCGTCGTATTAGACGAAGGGGACCACATGCTCGACATGGGATTCCGAGACGAGATGGAGGCGATACTCGAAGCAGTCGGCAGCGTCGACCGCACGTGGCTCTTCTCAGCTACGATGCCGGACGAGGTGCTCTCTCTGGCGAAGAACTATCTCGACGCACCGAAGAAAATATCTCTCGTAGCGGATATCACGGCGCACAGCGAAATCTCGCAGCGCGCCTATATCATCCCGTCGCGAAAACGCTTCGAGGGGCTCACCAACGTGCTCATTTGGGAGAATCCGAGCAGGTCGCTGATTTTCTGCGGCACTAAGGCCGAGACTCAGGATATAGCGGACAGGCTGTGCGACAACGGCTTCCGCGCGACGGCGATACACGGCGACATGAGCCAGCGCGAGCGCAACAACGCGCTCTCGGCTCTGCGCGGCGGCAGGGTCGCGATACTCGTAGCGACCGACGTCGCCGCCCGCGGCCTCGACATCGACGCCGTGAGCCACGTCATCCAGTACGGTATGCCGCAGAATCTGGAAGCGTTCGTCCACAGGAGCGGCCGCACCGGCCGCGCCGGGCACGAGGGGAGCAACCTCATACTGCTCACGTCGCGCGAGGCCCATCAGTTCAAGGGAATGATCGCGCACTCCGGCTCTAAGCTTAAGCTTGAGTGGATGCCCGCGCCGGACGCGGCGGAGATAGAGGGGCAGTCGCGGATACGCTTTGAGAACAACATCTTAGAGCACGCGCTCGAATCGAACGAATTCGACGAGTGGGCGCATGAGCTGCTCTCGCGCGAAGAAGCGCCGACGCTGGTGGCGGGTCTGCTCGCAAAGGCCTACGGCGACCAGCCCTCCGGCTATTCGATACGCGAGGACGTACAGGCGGAGATGGACCGCGAAAAGGGACGCAGAAATGAAGGAAGGGGGCGCGGTGAACGCGGAGACCGCTTCAGACGCGCCGATATGACCGGCGGCGTCGCGGTGCAGTTTTCGCAGGGACGCAGCGACGGCTGGGAGGTCGGGCCGCTGCTCGGCTCGCTCTGCCGCTGTCTCGGAATCGGGCGCGAGGACGTCGGCAACATAAAACTGCGCGACTCCAGCGCGACCGTCGAGCTTTCGCAGCGCGGCGCGGAAATGCTTGACGCGCGCAAAGAACGCCTCGCGCGCGACGGGCTCGTAGCGGCTTCCGTAAGGCCGGCCTCCGGCGAGAGGCGCGATTCGGCGCGCGGAGACAGAAAACCTCAGCGCAGCGAGCGCTCGTTCTTCAGAGAAAGGGAGCGCGACCGCGAATTTCGCCACGGAAAACAGCGCGACAGGGAGAGGGAAGCACAGCGCGGCGTAAGAAAGCGCTTCGCTAAGAAAGACTGACGGTAGGATTTTACAAAGGGCTTACGCTCGCGGCGGAAGTCCCTTTTTTATTTTTCGGCCGGCGCGGTATAATTATGCACAAAGGAGCGTGTACGATGACTTCCTTTTTCGAACGCGTCTACGAAATCGTAAAGGAAATTCCGCGCGGCAGCGTCGCCTCCTACGGGCAGATCGCCTTTATGACAGGTGCGCCGCACTGCGCGCGCCACGTCGGCTGGGCGATGCGCCGCGCGCCGGAGGAACTGCCCTGCCACCGCGTGATAATGGCGGACGGCTCTTTCGCACGCGGCGTCGACGGCGAGCGCTTTCGTTCGCTGCTCTCCGCAGAAGGCGTGACTTTCCTGCCCGACGGGCGCGTAGATATGAGAAAAAACAGATGGAGGGGCAGATGACGCGCGAAAGTATTCCTTTCTTTTAAAAATTTATGAGAGATAATTCCATATTTTTTAAAACAGATATTCTATCCGCACCATATAATGATGCCCTTTTGTGCCAATCGTATTAATAAACGTTAGAACAGTAGGGTAAAAATCGGTAAATTCAAACATTACAAATGTTTGACAGCTCAGAAAAATGATGTTATCATTCCCGCAATCTTGAAGAAGGAGGAAGCGTTATGTTAAAGACTTTAAACAGCAACAACATAATAATTATAATTATTAACGCGGCTCCTCCTCGCAGGATCGGCGTTTAGCGCCGTTTGTACAAGCGAGTAAGGGGCCCTTTCAAATTGAAAGGGCCCCTTTTTATATCAAAATTTAAAAAAGGCTTTTAAACTTTAGGAGGAATTGCAATGAACAAGACGGTAGAAGTAAGATGGCACGGACGCGGCGGACAGGGCGCGAAGAGCGCCTCGGCGGTACTCGCCGAGGTTTTGTTCGAAGAGGGAAAGTACGTACAGGCATTCCCGGAATACGGTGCAGAGCGCCAGGGCGCGCCGATCCGCGCATACAATAGGGTTTCCGACGCTCCGATACGCCGCCGCTGCGGCGTGCAGAACCCGAATATCGTCGTCGTTGTCGATCCGACGATGGTCGAGAGCGCCAACCCAACGGAAGGCTCGGCCGAAGACGCACTCTATATAGTCAACAGCGGCGAAAACGCGAAGAAGCTCCGCAGCCGCCTCGGCGTCACCTCGAAGGCGCGCGTACTCGTGGTGAACGCTACGAAGATAACTCTCGAAGAACTCGGCCAGAACAGGCCGAATGCCCCGATCTTGGGCGCCCTTTCGAACGTTTTCACGGAGGTCCCCGTGGAGGCCTTCGTAAACCATTTTACAAACAAAATGAAAACGCTCCCCGCAAAGACGCTCGAAGCAAACCGCAGAGCGATACTCCGCGGACGCGACGAGGCCGTCTTCGCATGAGCAAACCACAAAGTTGGCAGGAGGTCCCGCCGGGCACCGTGGCCTTCGGGGCTTCCGCCCTCAAGGTTCAGACCGGGCTGTGGCGCTCCTCGCGCCCGGTAGTAGACGCCGCGAAATGCGTCTCCTGCCTCAAATGCTGGATTCAATGCCCCGACGACTCGATAGCACTCGGCTCAGGCGGCAAAGTCGAAGGGATAAACCTCTTTTTCTGCAAGGGCTGCGGCCTCTGCGCCAAGGTATGTCCCGCTGGCGCGATATCGATGCACCCCGAGAGCGGCTTCGCTCACGAAGAACAGAAGGGCGGAGAACATCCGGGGGAGGTCGGCGCCCATGTCAAATAAAATAAAGGTGATGACCTCCGGCAATCTGGCATTCGCCGAAGCGATGCGCCAGATAGATCCCGACGTCGTAGCCGCGTACCCTATTACGCCGTCGACGGAGATCCCCATGAAGTTTGCGGATTTTGTCGCGAACGGCAGGGTCACTTCAGAATATATAGCGGTAGAGAGCGAACACTCGGCTATCTCGGCCTGTGTAGGCGCGTCGGCGGCGGGAGCGCGTGTGATGACCGCTTCTTCCGCGAACGGCGTTGCGCTGATGCATGAAATATTCCCGATCGCGGCCTCTTTCCGCGCGCCGATAGTCTTCGGCCTCGTCAACCGCTCTCTCGGGGCACCGGTCAATATACACTGCGACCATTCGGACAGCATGCCGGAGCGCGACTCCGGCTGGATACAGATATACTGCGAGGACGCGCAGGAAGTCTACGATTCCGTGCTGCTCGCGGTGCGCCTCGCCGAAGACCCGCGCGTGCTGACGCCGGTCTTCGTCTGTCAGGACGGCTTTATCACGAGCCACTGCTATGAAGCAGTCGAACTTCTTTCCGACGAGACGGTAAAAAACTTCGTCGGCGAACGCACGCCCCAATATCCGCTGCTCGACACCGATGCCCCCGTATCCTACGGCTCGTTCACGATGTCGGAATATTACTTCGAGATAAAGCGCAATCAGATGGAGGGGATGAACAACGTACTTTCCGTCTACGCGGAGCTCGCGGCAGAGCTTGAAAGAGAGACGGGGAGGAACTACCGTCCCGTTGAAAATTATCGCGCCGACGATGCCGATTATCTCATAGTGGTCATGTCTTCGGCGGCGGGCGTCGTCAAGGACGTCGTAGACGAGCTGCGCGAAGAGGGAGTCAAAGCCGGCGCGCTGCGCGTCAGATTCTTCCGCCCATTTCCGCGCGAGGAACTCGCCTCCCTCGCGAAGGGCAAGCGCGGCGTTGCGGTGTTAGACAGAAGCGCGAGCATCGGCGGCACAGCGCCGCTTTCTTCGGAAGTAAAATCCGCCCTCTACGCCCTTGATATGCGCGTGCCCGTGCAGGAATACATCTTCGGCCTCGGCGGGCGCGACCTATACGCGAAGGACGCGCGCGCGGTATTTGAAAAGATGATAGCCGGCGACTACAGCGAAGAGGTGCGCTTCATCGGCCTGCTGGAAAAGGATGACTAAGATGAGCGCGCTTAACATAAAAGATCTGACGAAAAAAGAAAATCCGCTTACGCAGGGGCACCGCATGTGTCCTGGCTGCGGCGCGCCCACAGCGATACGCCAGGCTCTGATGGGCGTCGGCTGCCCAGTCGTAGTGGTAGGCGCCACCGGCTGCATGGAAGTCTCTACGACTGTCTACCCCTACAGCGCTTGGAGGGTGCCCTTCATGCACATCGCTTTTGAAAACGCCGGCGCCGGCATCTCAGGCGTCGAGACCGCCTACAGGGTGCTGCGCAGAAAAGGAAAAATCGGCAAAGAGATAAAATTTATAGCCTTCGGCGGCGACGGCGGCACATACGACATCGGGCTGCAGTCGCTCTCCGGCGCACTCGAGCGCTGGCACGACTTCACATACATCTGCTACAACAACCAGGGCTACATGAACACCGGCGCGCAGCGCTCCAGCGCGACGCCCCTCGCCGCCAACGCAACGACCTCCCCCGCCGGCAGCGCATCCTTCGGCAAGCTGCAGCGCGCGAAAGACCTGACGGAAATCGTCGCCGCGCACAACATCCCGTACGTCGCGCAGACCTCGCTGCACAACCCCTTCGACCTCATAGCTAAAGTCAAGAGCGCCGTCGAGACGCCGGGGCCGGCCTTCGTCAACGTCCTCGTGCCGTGCCCTCTGTTCTGGAAGATAGACGCGTCGGAGCAGGCTGACATATGCAAGCTCGCGGTCGACAGCAAATTCTGGCCCGTCTACGAGGTGGCAGACGGCAAATACTCGCTCTCCTACGAGCCGAAGCGGCCGCGCACGATAGAGGAATTCCTACGCGCGCAGGGGCGCTATTCCCACCTCTTCAAAAAAGGCTCGGAACGCCTCGACCTCGTCGAAGAGGCGCAGCGCGACGCGGACGAAAGCTGGGCGAAGCTGCTCGAAAAGTGCGGCAGATAAAACTTTGCGATAACGGCAAACGTCCGGCTGGAAGCGGAGACCAGCCGGATTTTTATTTTGGGCGCGCAAGCGCGCGGCAATATTAGGCTTATCTCAAAATTAAGACGGCGTCCTATAATTTTTGCGCTTTCTCATAGCTTTATCTGTACAGCAAAGATTTTTTATCTTATACTTAGACATAGGGAAAGGTAAAAAATAGGGGGTGCTTCTATGCAGGAAAAATTATGGGTAGTTATTCAGCAGGATTGCAACGGTATAGCTTCTGTCCTCGCATTCGATTTCGAGTCGGACGCGCAGAACTTCGCCCAGGAAATGACGGCGGCCGGAAACGGCACCAACACCGTCGTCGAGACGACGGTAAACAGACGCCATGAGGCGGAGGCGGCCATCGCACACGTCGAACTGCCGGAATTCAACACGGAATGCATCGAATGCTTGATCGACATATCAGAACTTCCCGAAGGTAAACAGGACGCTGCGGCGAAATATTTAGAGGAGCATCGCAGCGAACTGCAGAAAGATGCAGAGAAGATGGTCGACAAATACATAAAAAAGGCGGTCACGGATTTCTTTGCCGAAGACAGAATCATCCTCGGATAAGTCAGATAGTTCAAGCGTAAAAAGTCCCGCGCCGACAAGATTTGGCGCGGTTTTTTTGATATACTTTCAGCAGGAGATATTCGCCGTCAGCCAGAGGGATATTTATGTCATTGTTGTCTGAGAGCTTTGAAACAGAGCTTATCGAATTCACGCGACGGCTCGTGCGCCTGCAGAGCTATTCCGACCACGAAGGCGTGGTCGCCGAAGCGGTGATCGCGAAAATGCGCGAGCTCGGCTACGACGAAGCCTTCATCGACGGCACGGGCAACGCGGTCGGCTTTATCGGAGAAGCCGGAAAGCTGATACATTTCGATTCCCATATGGACACGGTAGAAGCCTCCGACGCCGAAGAATGGCTGCTGCCGCCCTTCTCCGCCGAAATAAAGGACGGCTGCATCTACGGGCGCGGCTCCGTCGACATGAAATCCGGGCTCGCGGCCTCCGTATACGGCGCCGCTCTCGCAAAAGAGCTGGGGTACGCGAAAGGGAAAAGAATCTGCGTCAGCGGCTCAGTCTGCGAAGAATACTGCGACGGCGAAAACATAAAGATGATGTATAAAGAGCTGTCGCTGCGCCCCGACTTCGTCGTAATCTGCGAGCCATCCGACAACGTTATAACGCTCGGCCACAAGGGAAAGGCCCAGATGAGGATAAATACGCACGGCGTTTCCGCTCACGGCTCAGCACCCGAAAAGGGGATAAACGCCGTTTACGAAATGGCCGAGATAATCGAACGCGTCGAAGCGCTGAACAAGCGCCTCACGTCCGAAGGCGCGCCGCACGGAACGATCGTCCTTTCCGACATCAGCTGCGTCTCCGCGTCGCTGAACGCCGTGCCGAGCGAGGCGGAAATATACCTCGACCGCCGTCTCGTACTCGGCGAAACGGAAGAAAAAGTCCGCGCCGAGATGGAAGAGCTGATCAGCGGCAAACGCGCGACCTGGGAACTTGGCACGCTGCGCCGCACGAGCTGGAAAGGCGCGCCGCTCGTCTACGAACCGCTGCACATGGCGTGGAAGATAAGCGAGACTTCCCCGCTCTATGCGGCCGCGAACGCTGCCTACGAAGCGTCCTTCGGCAAAGCGCCGGAAAAGTACGACTTCTGGGACTTCGGCACAAACGCAGTCACGCCGGTCTCGATGGGGATAGAGACGATCGGCTTCGGCCCCGGCGAATACAAATTAGCGCACATGAGAGACGAACACTGCGCGACGGAAAAAATAAAAGACGCCGCAAAATTCTACGCGGAAATAATAGGAAAGTTGTAAAACACCCTCCAACGATGTACCGCATGGCTAAAAACACGCCATGCGGATTTTTTGTGATATTTAAAAAATTTTTGGCAGATGGAGCTAATATAACTCAACAATCAAATGATAAATGAAACGCCATAGACATTCTTGAATTTTCTTGCTATCTGATTATATTAATATATATTCAGTCAAACTCAGCAAAAAAATACAACACATATCAAACGATTATATGTTAGTATAAATATAAATTTTTGCCGCATTTCCTTTCGGCGGCATAGAACGGCAGGTGAAAGAATATGAAAGTCGGCAAACTTGTTGCGGTAGTCGACTCGCATACATGCGGAGAACCGACGCGCATCGTCGTAGGCGGGGCGCCGGTACTCAAAGGCAGGAGCATGCCCGAAAGATGGGACGACTTTAAGCGCAATCACGACGATTTCAGACGTTTTATCATGACAGAGCCGAGAGGTCACGAAAACATGTTCGGCGCGGTGCTCGTTCCGCCTATTTCCGAAGAAGCCGACACGGGAGTCATCTTCTGCGACTCCGGCGGCAGCGTTTCCATGTGCGGGCACGGTTCTATAGGCCTCGCGTCGGCAATGATAAATTTAAAAATGGTGGAAGTAAAGGAGCCTTATACCGATGTAACGCTGGACACGCCGGCGGGGCTCGTTACGATATCCGTCAGCGTAAAAGACGGGGAGGCGGTCGGCGCCGTCCTACGCAACGTCCCCGCGTTTGTCTACCGACAGGGATGCAGCCTGTATATGCCGTCGCTCGGCAAACATGTCGATATGGATATATGCTTCGGAGGCAGTTTCTTCGCCATGCTGGACGCGGAAGATTTCGGCCTGACGCTCATACCCTCAGAATCTTCAAAGATAAAGGCACTGGGAGTGGAGGCTATCGCGGAGGCGAACAAGCAATTCCACGTGCAGCATCCTCTTATAGCGCAGAACAATATGATTCTTCTGGCGGAGTTCGGTATATACAAAAATAACGACAACGCCAGGAACTGCGTAGTCTTCGGGGCCTCCAACATCGACCGTTCGCCGTGCGGCACGGGGACTTGCGCCAAAATGGCGCTGCTCGCGGCGCAGGGAAAGCTTAAGCCGGAGGAAGTTTTCAGGCATGAAAGCATTATAGGAACTATTTTCGAAGGACACTATTCGGAAAAGACAAAGATCGGCGATTTCGACGCGATCACACCATTCGTGCGCGGCGAAGCCAATATAACGGGTTTCAACTGGCTCATCGAGCAGAGCAGAGATCCGCTGCTCCCCGGTTTTCTGCTCTGCTGACAAAAATCGTCCCTGAAATATACGTTCATCACTGTAAAGAGATGAAACGAAGAAACCCATTATGTCGGGGCCTCAGAGATACGAAACACAAAGAGCCAATTCGGATAATCTAATAACTTTAGTTTATTAAATGATTTTTCTGTGTCGTCATGATCTGGTCACACAGAACTGGAAAGCCGCCGTAAATCAGACGTCTCTGATTTACGGCGGTAGATTTGGCGCTACGGGTCGAAAGTCGCTTAACCCAAAAAGCGCCTGCGTACACGCTCTAAACGCAAGGGCCTTAGAGCGGCGGACCTTTTGTTTGCCGCTACCCTGCAAGTGCTGTGGGCAAAAGTTTTTACCTCTCACTTAACACAGTGTAGCCCCAGGAGATTCTCCACTCTAACATCTTTCTGATATAGGGTCATAGTAGAATCACCAACGCCCTCTATCGCGGTAAATTCCCCACTCGCAACGCGGCGGACCTTCTCAACTATATCCTCAGCAACTTCATTTATGCCATGCGTTCCTTCCAAAATTCCGCTAGCATCGACATCCATATCTTCGTTGAATAATTCTTTGTTCCCGCTCACTCTTATAACAGGAACTATGGAATTATTGAATCCCGCTGCGCCGCTCGTCCAAAGGACTATATGCGCTCCAAGCGAAGCATAATTAATGCCGGCCCCGCCGCAAAGCATCGTCGCTTCTGATAAATAGAAACCGGGCTTGGATGGTTTGTCTATGAAGCTGTTGTTGATCTGCAAGACATCAACAATTGGGCGGGAGCCGGTTTTATGTAATGCGCCCAGTGATTTCTCCTCAATTGTAGTAAGACCGCCGATACAATTACCCACACTCATGGTTTCTACGTCGGCGCCCTTTACACTCCACCTGCGGCGTTCATTATTGATAAGGGTATTGATTTTAGCTGCCACATCTGGACTAACAGCGCGTCTGTCGAGGATATCCTCGCAGCCCTGTAACTCAAATAATTCTCCAGCAATGCAGATCGCCCCCATATCGACAAGCTTGTCCGCGGCGCGGCCAACGCTTGGGTTAGAAGCGAGCCCGGAGCTCGTATCACTTCCGCCGCACTTTATTCCTATCACTAACTTACTCATCGGAAATTCTTCCTTGACTAAGCTGTCGATATATCGCTCAATTTTCTTGACTTTTTCAATCCCTTCAGCTATACACTTTCGCGTACCGCCAAGCTTTATGCAGCAAAGCTCTTCGGCCGGCCTCCCCGTCGCTCTTACGAGTTCCGTTATTTGAGACGGCAAAATACTTCCGCAGCCCATCGCAACCACTACTACACCTGCAACATTTGGCGTCTTGCTTACTTCAACCATCTGATTAAATGTCTCTTCGTTACCACCAAGCATGCATGTATACCAGTTTGTGAGAACAACAGTATTTGTAAAATTCTTTGCTATTTCCCTGCTGATTCCATCACAGCATTCGTCTACGGCAACAATAAGAACTTTGTTGCGTATTCCAACACTGCCGTCAGGGCGCCTAAATCCCTCAAAATTCATGACGGACATCTCCCATTTACACTAATCCCCATCTCTTTGATTATCGCTTCCCGTATGGAGGCCGGTATATCAACATACTGGCTTTTAACATTGTGCACATGTACAAGTTCGCCCCTTTTGATTCTGTTGGTACATACCCCAATAACCGCGCCATATTTGACAACCTTTTCGCCCATCTCTATATCTGACAGAGCAATCTTATTCCC
This sequence comes from Synergistes jonesii, assembly GCF_000712295.1. NCBI lineage: Bacteria > Thermotogati > Synergistota > Synergistia > Synergistales > Synergistaceae > Synergistes > Synergistes jonesii. The sequence continues at coordinate 133,176 of NZ_JMKI01000002.1, forward strand.
ATAAGGAATATTATTCACAGCACATACAGAAAAGAGAGGTTTATTACCGTCGTCAAAGACATCAACATATTCTCCAGCATCAACACTTTCAAGCACCGTGGCAACCATATCGTTTTGATGCATTCGTATAGACCGTTTCAACGTTACACCGCCTTCGCAATCTTTTCCTGCGCCTCTTTTTCGATCTGGAGGGTCGTTACGCTTCCGTAGTCTTGAATCATCCACCGTATCCATCCACCCATTAGCAGCGCCATTATAAATACTATAGGAATCGCAGTAATAATCGCACAAGTTTTAATTGTGTTCAAGTTAGCTTTGATGAATATCATCGTAAGGGGAACGAGTGAAAGCATAATGCACCAGAACAGTCTAAGCATCGGATTGGGCTCCTCATTATTACGGAGCCCGACAGTCGTTGTTGTGGACATTGTATATGCCGCGCCGTCAAGCGTTGTCGCAAGGAAAAGTATCGTCGAGATGCAGAATATTATCATCAGGATCGGACCTCCAGGCAAAGAACGCAGTATTTGTACAATGGCGGCATTGTCTTGTCCGGCATTAAGCATATCGACAACATTGACCACCTTAGTAATGCTGCGCTGCATAGAAAGACTTCCTAACACACCGAAGAACAGGAAGCAGCCCGCGCTACCGCTAAGTATTGTGTTGGCTACAACAGAACGTATGCTCCTGCCCTTTGATACCTTTGCAATGAACACGCCTGTGAAAGGAGCGTAAGTAATCCAATACAGCCAGTAGAAAATTGTCCAAGCTTCTGGAAATCCGGATTTTGCTATAGGATCTGTAAACAGGCTCATATGGATAAAATTCTGGAGCATCAACCCGAACGAATTTACAAAATTTGACATTATGAACAATGTCGGGCCAAGGAGTGCCAGCGTAATTATAAAAAGTATCATGAGCTTGATATTCCAGTCAGATATCTTAGCCATACCCTTTTTAATCCCGATATATGAGCTGAAAGAATAGACAATAGATATCATTATTATAAGCACGACATTCATGATAAAGGATGCTTCAATTCCTAGGACATCACAGATAACCATTGTAACCAGCGGCGTAGAAAGGCCAAGAGTGATACTCAAACCGCCAAAACAGATAAACATGAACAATATGTCAACGATGCGGCATATGGCGTTTGTGGTTTTGATTCCCGTAATCGCGCTAACAATAGCGCTTAGACTTAGACCTTCATTTCTCTTAACATAAAAATGGTATGCTATCGGCAATCCGACCATAGCATACAAGGCCCATGCGCTGAATCCCCAATGGAACATTGAATAAGTTACACTCATCTCATAAGCAAGCTTGGATCCGACTGCTATTCCTAAACCCGGGGTACCGATATAATAAGCCCATTCTATAAACGCCCAATAAACTGTCGCAGAACCAAGGCCGCAGCTTATCATCATTGCCACCCAACTGAACGTACTGAACTCGGGTTTCCCCTCGCCAAGCTGTATTTTTCCATACTTTGTAAATGCGAGAAACACCAAAACGATCAGGCCGATAAATGTTAGGAGCAGAACCGGTGCGCCAAAGATATCGGTCAAAATATTGAATATGGATTTCGCTACCTTAAGAGAGGATTCCGGCAAGAAATATAGGCATCCAGTGACAAAAAAAACCACCAACATGCTGACGCCAACCAACAATTTATCTATTCGTTTATCCGACGTATTATCCATTCTAACTACCTCCTGTTAATTTACATACACCTTGCTAAGCCATGCGGTATTTGTCGATCAAATCTTCGTCTAATTCGACACCTAGGCCAATGCAGTCTGGGACAGTAACGTACCCGCCAACAAAGGGAATGCGATTTTTGACAAGTCTTGTGAATAACGGGCTTGTGCTCTGAGAATATTCCATCAAATCACACTGTTCGGCAGCCGCGAGGAACTGGACCGTTGCAGCAAGAAGAATCCCGGTGCTGAAACCATGCGGGACAAGTTTAGTCCCCTGCATTGCCGCAATGTCGTATACTTTCCTGATTTCGCTTATTCCACCGCAACGGGTTATATCTGGCTGCACAATGTCTACCTTAGACCTCTTTATAAATTCATTGAACTCATAGCGCGTCGTTAAAGATTCGCCCCCGGAAATTCTCGTCGCAGCGAGGCGAGAAAGGCGAGCGTATCCGTTCATGTCGTCGGAGAGGATCGGTTCCTCTATCCAGTTAAGATTAAATCGTTCCAAACGTTTAAACATGCTGGCGGCATGTCCGTATGTGCGCCATTTTGTTGCTATGTCGATAGATAAATCAAAATCCTTGCCCGCTTCTTCTCTGGCCGCCTCGACTATGGCTACGTCACTCTCTGGATCATCGCCAAGAATGCCGCCTCCAAATTTGAGACTTGTAAACCCTTGATTTATCAAATCGCGGACTATGATTTTGTTATCATCAGGCGAGTCAGCGGGTATAAACGTTCCATAAGCTCTAATCTTATCCCTGTACTTTCCTCCGAGCAACATGTGGATTGGGACATTATAGTACTGCGAAGCAATATCCCAAAGTGCAATATCCACCGCGCTCATTGCATGAATTCCAACGCCTCTTCTTCCATTATAATTTGACGACCAATACATCTTATCCCACAGCTTCTGAATTTCTAACGGATTCTCCCCAACCAGAAGCCTGCGCAGCCCGCCGCAATATAGGTTTGACTCCGGCGCATCAATCATCGCCTTTGCTACGAGCGGCGACGTATCGCTTTCTCCGATACCTACGAGCCCTTCGTCAGTAAATACTTTCACGATGAAGGCATCGTCGCCCCACTCACAAGCCTCGTCATAACCAGGTATACGCAAACAAATTACTTCAACTTTTGATATCTTCATATCACTTGTTTTCTCCCCTTTGAATCTTAATGATATATCTTTGATGCTTAGAATCTATCACGCAGTATTATTAAAGTCAATAGCGTAAAATCGATTATTATCAAAAATATATTAATAAAATATTGTTTTTTACATTATATAATTAACTTTTAATGAGTTATTTTTAACTCAAAACTATATTTTTTACTTGAGATTTGAGTCATATTTGACTCAAGCCTTGCTTTACGTTTATAATTTTGAGAACGAGTTTGCGTTGTTATCATTATTTAGAGTCCTACATTAGAAACGATGAACTTTTAATAATTGGCAGAGGACGCAACGTTGCAAATCAAATAACATGGAGGAAAAGGCAAAATGTCACCTATGCATATGCAGATTAATACCCCCCTTGATGGGAACGAGCTCTCCAAAATTATTGATTGCATGTACGACGAAGTGATAATTTATGATGGCAATTACAACATTGTTTATGTCAACCAAGCGTGCTGTAGACACTACGGCTGCACCCCCGAGTACATGATTGGCAAAAACTTTTTTGATTTCATTAACGCTGATTGGTGGGATCCATCAATATTACCAATTGTGTATAAGGAAAAGAGGACATATGCGATAAAACAAAAGACATATATCGGCGCTGAACTTCTTACAATAGCGGTCCCTATCTTTGACGAGAGCAAAAACATCAAATATGTTGTAATGAACGTGCGCGATAATATAAGCAATATTGATTTATATAACCCACAATATCTGTATATAGACTCTGCAAACGAGAACATCAAGCCGATATCTGAGAGCAAGATAATGAAAGAGCTTCTACAAAAAGTTAAAAAGATTGGGCAGATGGACGTTCCATGTATTATTCGTGGGGAAAGCGGGGTCGGGAAAAAAGTGGTGGGCAGATATCTGCATGCGATTAGTAAGAGAAAAGATAAACCTTTGATTGTCATTGACTGTGACTTGGCCTCGGACGAGCAGCTGGAGAACAAGATTAAAGAATTATTAGCTTATATAAAAGGTGAAGACAGTACGGCAGAATTTACCTCCGGGAGTACGCTGCTGTTTTGTAATATCTCACAAATGCCTATGAAATCTCAGGTATTGCTGTCCCAGTTTTTCCCTATGGACAATAAAAAGATGAATGCAATAAAAATCATTGCAACAACAAGTAAAAACTTGAATATCATGATGAAGAACGGTCAGTTCAGAGAAGACTTATACTACAAATTAAACGTTGCTGAAATATATGTCCCTCCGCTAAGAAGACGTCGAGAAGATATACGCCCTCTAATTTATATCTTCCTACAAAACTTCTGTAAGCAATATGGCGTAACGCGCCAATTTACAAATGGAGTTATTAAGGCTATGGTTAATTCTGAATGGGGAAGAAACGTCAGCGAACTTAAATTTTTAGTAGAGAGGCTCGTCGTTATGTCTGAAAACATCGTAATCGATGTAAACCAGCTACCGATTAATTTCTTTGGCATTAGCGACACAGACGAACCTCCCATCGAGGGCTCTTCTGAGTCTTTCGACGAGAAAATGGATATGTATGAACACTATGTAATTAATGACGCTTATCAGAAGTTCAAGACGTCGCGCAACCTTGCAAAGCATTTGGGCTTGAGTCAGACTAAGGCCAATAATCTTATACGAAAGCATATCAGAACAGAAGATAAAAACTAATAGGTATAGGACAAAACGAAAAAAGCCTTTGCTAGCAACCTTAAGACAATCTATGGGGCGCATTTGGCAGGGAAATCAGAAGCAATCACACGCCATTAAAACCGTTTAGTTGTCACTGAAAAAGTCCGTTTTGAGCGTGTGAAATAAAGTCTGATTTATTTTTTGCTTCCCTGTATACTTCCAAATACTTTTTCACATCAGCCAGAAGGGCGTCGTCGTTCAAAAGCCCGTCTTCTTTTTCCGCTTCGTATACGTTGGGGTCCGGCTCGTACAGGGAGACGGACATGATTAGATCGTCCAGATAGGTATTATATTCCCACTCAGATATTTGATCATATTCCCCGTCCCACAAATCCAGATATTGGTGTGCGAAATCCTTAGCGGAGAGTTCTCCGGCAACGAGTTTTTCACACATCTCCTTGAATTGTATTCCGGCTTTCGTTTCTATAACTTCTTCCATTTTTCCGCCCTCCTTATCTTTTATTATTACTTTAATTAATTATAGCATTTCGGAGCGTAGCAGAAAATTATTTTCTGTGAGATGTTAGGTGTAATATAAGAACTCTGGAGAAAAAATAAAATACCCTAGTAAAATTCTACGAGGGAACAAATAAGAATGCCGCAAAAGTAGGCCTTATGGCAAAAACTATTTGCTCCGGGGCAGATTTATTATCATTAATTGCTATGAGCAGAGAAAAACATAAGTAAGGGCTACCCACACTATATAAGCTGACGTTTCATCGCAGTCTATAACGCCGCAGAATCTATGCCATTGTGTCGTTGATATCACAAAAAATTAGGAAAGAATGTGTAATTTACTATTAAAACGTATGGTCAAGCTTTATCGTTTCGCTGTATTGAAAGAGAACAGCCTTACCGATAATCCTGAAAACATTGCGGTCGTCGATATATTCCTTTGGAATGTCGATATCTCCGCCGTCGGGAGAAAGAAGCCGAACAGCGCCGTCAGGCATTTTTTGAAAACGTTTTATTGCTGTTTTTGACTTATACGCAACCAATATAATATCGAAATCATCGACTCGCTCAGCCGGGTTTATTATCAAATAACCGCCGCGCTTTACTCCGAAACTGGACATGCTGTCGTCCGTGATCTTCAACGAAAACGGCGGCGTATTCACATCGATCTTTCCGACAAGAGCACGGGGGACAGATACCGATTCTTTTGCCGTGTCCGCTGAAATAACCGCATTTTCAATATCAGTCGTTAAGACGCAAATATTATCTTTTCCGTCGAAGTAGTCGCCTTTGTTTTGTGCTTCATCGCCCTTCGCAAGATAATCCAAGGAGACACCGAGCATATCTGCAAGCGTAAGAGCGTCGCTGAGTTTCGGTTCCCTTTCGCCGCGTTCGTACCTCGCTATGGTTTCAGTATCTATACCTATAACTTCAGCAAGATCGGAGCGCCGCAGCCTCTTCTCTTTCCTTAAACGGGCCAGCCTGATTCCGAAATTCTCCATATATTTCACCTTCCTTTCTATAAACTATACTTTTGTAGTTTTTAAGACAACAGAATATTTGATGTGTAAAATATAATATTTATATTGTCAAAAATCATAAATATGATAATATTGTAGTTATTAGTACACATAAAGCATCATATACAATATTTTAGTTGCATAATTAAAGGAAGGCGATGCGGGTATCTGTTTAAATCTATCAGCGTACTTTTTACAGGGCCAAAGATGACGACATTTTAAGCGGGAAACATATTAAGGGGGAAAAGTCTTGAGAAAACTATCTGCATTTTTATTGATCGCGCTGGCGGCTGTGACCGTACTGCTGTCGGCCGCAGCGCAAAGCGCGTATGCCGCGCCAGGAGGCACTACTGTACCAGGAGTCGGCTATGTAGATGAGGAGGAAATACCTGACGGCACAACGACGGATTCTAAGTTAGCAGACGACCTTCGCGCCCCAATAGAGCCTATCATAACACCGGAATCCAGCAGCCTTACATCGCAAAGCTCCGGCATTAATATGATAAATCCACCGGACGGCGCGACAAACGTGCCGGCAGGCCCGATTACTATACGCTGGAGCGGTGGAAACGGCACGTATCGTTACTCTTTCACAGGCAGCTCAGAGTATGGGCAGAGTAGCAGTTCTGGGAGCATCTCAATCGTAGGCGCAAATCCTTCACCTTCAATCGAAGAAAATTTGGCGCCGGGGACAACGTATAAATTAACAATACAGTCAGGCATCAGCTACGGCATATTCCACTTTACAACAGTCGATCCGATTAAAGTCTCCGGCATATCTATGACTGAAAAAGAGCTTACTATAACCGAAGGCGAAAAAAGTTATCTCGGCTATACAATTTCTCCTTCAGACGCCTACAATACGAAGGTAACTTGGAAGTCGAGCAATACAGGCGTTGCGAGGGTCGATTCGCGGGGTGAGGTTACGGCCGTTGCTCCAGGCAATGCCGTGATTACCGCGACCACAAGGGACGGAGGCTATACTGATACCTGTTCTGTAACGGTTCAGAAGGCCGTTGTCAAAGTCTCAGGAATATCGCTGACGACAAATCAACTCAACATGACCGAGGGCGAGAAGGGCAAACTCAGCTATAACATAACACCCTCAAATGCCACCGACGAAACGGTAAATTGGAAGTCCAGCAACAGCGGCGTAGCTGCTGTAGACTCTTCAGGCAACGTCACAGCCGTCGCCCCCGGAACTGCGACTATTACAGTTACGACCAAAGACGGCGGATATTCGGCTAACGCAACTGTTACCGTAAAGGAAAAGACCGTTAAAGTAACAGGAATATCGCTGACGACAAATCAGCTCAACATGACCGAGGGCGAGAAGGGCAAACTCAGCTATAACATAACACCCTCAAATGCCACCGACGAAACGGTAAATTGGAAGTCCAGCAACAGCGGCGTAGCTGCTGTAGACTCTTCAGGCAACGTCACAGCCGTCGCCCCCGGAACTGCGACTATTACAGTTACGACCAAAGACGGCGGATATTCGGCTAACGCAACTGTTACCGTAAAGGAAAAGACCGTTAAAGTAACAGGAATATCGCTGACGACAAAGCAGCTCAACATGACCGAAGGCGAGAAGGGCAAACTCAGCTATAACATAACACCCTCAAATGCCACCGACAAAACGGTAAATTGGAAGTCCAGCAACAGCGGCGTAGCTGCCGTAGACTCTTCAGGCAACGTCACAGCCGTCGCCCCCGGAACTGCGACTATTACAGTTACAACGGTAGACGGAGGCCATACTGATGTGTGTTCCGTAACGGTTGAAAAAGCCGTCGTTGCTGTCTCCGGCATATCATTAGCTGAAAAAGAGCTCAACATAGTCGAAGGCGAAAATAGTGAGCTCAGGTATACAATTACTCCGTCAGACGCAACCGATAGGAGCGTGAGCTGGAAGTCCAGCGACAGCGGCATAGTTAGCGTGAACACATCTGGCGTCGTTACCGCCGCCGCTCCAGGAACAGCGACCATCACGGTCACGACAAGGGACGGAGGCTATACTGATACCTGTTCCGTAACAGTTGAGAAGGCTGTCGTCAACGTAACCGGGATCACCCTTGACAAAAGCACGGCCAATCTCGTAAAGGGGCAATCTGAAGATATCACGGCCACAGTGCTGCCCAACGATGCGACGAATAAAAAGGTGAAGTGGAGCTCATCAAATACCAAAGTCGCTACAGTCAGCGGCACGGGCATCGTCGTGGCGACGGGCGCGGGAACTTCCACCATAACGGCGATGACGGAAGATGGAGGCTTTACCGCTGAAGTTAAAGTAACTGTCAGCAAAATCACGCCAAGCATCGACGCTCTGCCTAAGGCCTCTGCGATCACTGAAGGCTCCCTGCTCAGCGCAAGCACCCTAACAGGCGGGCGTGCAATTGACCCGGCAACAGGCGCAACCATAAAAGGAACCTTCGAATGGCAGAATCCGACACTCCTGCCTGAGCTTGCGGACAGCAAAAGCTCGTTCTTTGGAGTGATTTTCCGTCCTGATGACACCGCAAATTATGAAAGCGCGAATGGACTTGTCCAAATCGAAGTAAAAGCCGCGGTCGTGCCAGCTGAAGGCGTAAAGCTCGACAAAAGCGCGTATGACATTTTTGTTGGCAAGACACTTCAGGCCACCGCCACAGTGAGCCCTGCGGATGCAACCAACAAAAAGGTGTTCTGGGGCTCGTCAAACAGCAAAATAGTAACGATAGACGCGAGCGGAAAAATGACAGCCGTTGCGGCAGGCGAGGCCGTGATCACCGCAACTACGGCCGACGGCGATTTCTCGGACAAGGCGGAAGTGCACGTTAAGAAACATCCCACAACGATAACGCTCAAGCCGACCGCTTCCGCGATTTCAGAGGGCGGCGCCCTTAAAGAAAGCGCGCTTTCCGGCGGCACGGCCACGAGCGGCGGCGTACCCGTTCCCGGGATATTCGTATGGAGCAATCCACAGATGATCCCGCTGATTTCAGACAGCCTGAAAACAGAGTATGACGTCGACTTTGTACCTTCAGACAAGAGCACCTACGAAGAAAATTCAACAAAAGTAAAGGTCGAGGTCAAGCAAAAAATTTATCCTGTCAGCGGCATCACCATATCGCAGAGAACGCTCGAGCTCAAGATTGGCGAAACAGGAACCCTCAACGCTGCCGTAGCGCCTGAGAACGCGACCAATAAGGCGGTAACCTGGGCGTCTTCGAATATCAACGCCGCCACAGTCGATGGCAGCGGCAATGTCACGGCCGTGGCGGAAGGCAGCTCTGTCATTTCAGTAACTACTGACGACGGAGGCTTCTCCGACAGCTGCACTGTAACAGTGAGCCCCGCAAACGTACCGGTTTCCGGCATCAATATCGAAAATTCCAAGCTCACCTTGAGGCCCAACGAAAGTATTGCCATAGTTGTTAATGTATTGCCTGACAATGCCACTAACAAAGCCGTTACATGGAAATCCGCAGATGAAAACATCGCGACTGTGGACGCTAACGGCAATGTAACGGCCGTCGCCCAAGGGCAGACGGTAGTTTCAGCAGTAACGGATGAGGGCGGTTTCACAGCTGAATGCATCGTCTCCGTAACAGGCGAAGGAGGAGGTGGCGGCGGCTGCGATACCGGTGCGGGAATCCTTCTGCTTACTTTTACAATCCCATTCATTTATCGCAGGAAAAGATAATATCTGATTCGAGAATTCAAGCCTGAAGAAGCGCCGAGATGGTTTTTCATTCCGTCTCGGCGCTTCTTTCTTATCAGAGCGTCAATATCATTTGAACTATGAAGAGAGATATAAGCACGTCATGAAACACACATACTTGTATGCTAAAATTCTCCGCCCTACCTTTCGCAGAGCCCGCGTATGAACGAGAATATCGCGGAGGCGGCCAAGGCGGCGGTGCGGTGGTCTTCGTCCAGCGGCGGTGAGACTTCCATTATGTCGAGGTAGCGCACTTTGACGCTGCGGCCGGCCAGATAGGCTATCTTGTCCAGCTCCGGCGCCTTGAGGCCGCTCGGGTTGCTCGCGGAGGCCCCCGGCGCCTCTGTGCTGCGCACCGCGTCTATGTCGAGCGACACCGCGGTCTTACGGCCGCCTCTGCCGGCGAGGCTCAGCGCCTGCAGGAAGAATTCCATCACGCGCTCGGATATTTCGCGCAGCGTTATCACGTGCCCGCCCTGTCCTATGACCCAGTTGTAGTAGTAGGGAGAGTTGTACTGCTCTTGTATGCCGAATTCGACGAACGCGCCGCCGCACAGAGCCTGCCGCGGCAGCTGCGTCAGCGCGCGGTAGAATGAGGTGCCGCTGTTGACGCCGTATTCGTCGCTGCGCACGTCCAGATGCGCGTCGACGTTTATCAGCCCGAGGCCGTCGCGGCCTATTTGCGCGCCCTGCACGAGCCCGGCTATGCCCGGGTAGGTGAGGTCGTGTCCGCCGCCCAACACGATCGGCAGCCCGCCGCGCGAGACTATCGCCGCTACGGCTTCGCTCTCCGCCTGATGTACTTCTTCGAGCGAAAGCCCCGCCGTGACGACGTTGCCGGCGTCGATTATCCTCTGGCGGAGGAAGTCGGCGGAAAAGCCGGGGGTAAGCCTGTAGAGGCGGCGCCTGATGTCGTCGGGAGCCGCTGCGGCTCCGGCGCGTCCTTTGTTCGCCGTTATGCCGCGATCCTCCGGCACGCCTATGATCACGACCGTATCTTTTTCCGTTTCATCTATGCCTGCGCGCGGAATCAATTCGCCGAGCCGCCTGTCCTTCGGATCGTTGCGGCTGTAGAACAGCTCCCTTGCGGCGGCCTTTACCCTGTATTTCATAAAAATGCCTCCCAAATCGCGTTGAGCGGAGTTTTTTTATTGCCCACCGCTGGCGCGCAGCGCGTCACTTTTCCGCTTCCGTTTTCTTAAGCTCCTCTATCACGCAGTCGACGAGCCTTCCTATCGACAGGTCGGGAACTCCGGCGATGACGTTGTTGCAGCAGTTGACCGGCACGAGTATCCTTTTCGCGCGGCTCTGGGCCACGGCCGCGGCCATCTTCGGCGTTATCTCGCCGAGCAGCGAGTCTGCGACGACTATCGCGACGGGGCCTATTATCACGTCGGCGTCGCGACAGCATACGACGACGGAATTTTCTCCCGTTGCGGCCCTGTCGGCCCCGGCTTTGAGCATCGCCGCGGCGGCTGTGCTGTTCGTACCGACCGCGGTCAGCGTCGAGTTCGGAAATTTCACGCGCACGGCGGCCGTGATCTGCTTTCCTATTCCTCCGCCCTGACCGTCTATCACTACTATTTTCATCTCATCCCCTCCGTTACGATAAGTATAGCGTAAAAAGAGGGCCCCGCGCAGAAACGAGGTTCCAGAACAGAGAGAAACATAGCGCTGAATCGGTTTCAGCTGCAGCTGAATGAACAAGCCCTCAGCACACAAACGAAGGAGCTAATTCAGTTTGACGCGCTTCAATAGCTCGCCGATAAGCCTATAGGAGCTCAGCTTCATCTTCGGCGGCACGACCGATTCTCGGATGAGTCCGCTTGCCGCTTTTATCTCGCCTGCGGCTTCGCTTGTCCATTCGGCATCAGAAAGGCTTTTCTCGTCAAGCAGAAGCGAAGCCTTTTCGAGCACGATAGGCTTGGGCGCTACGGCCCCTGCAACAGCCATGGCAGGACGTGCGCCGTTCGAAACGCGCAGCGCGAAGTTCACGAGCGGAAAGTCGATCGAGGAGCGAACGCTGTATTTCATAAAAGCGCTTTTTTCGCGTTCAGGCGGGATAGGAACGTGCAGGCGCACGAGCAGCGCGCTGCTCTCGTCGGAGTACAGTCCGTTAGCCGCACAGTGCTCCGCTATCAGGTCGGCGGCGGGCGCTCTTTCGGTGCGGCCGTTTCTTAAAATTTCAGCTTCGGCTTCGTAAAGGACGAACGCGGTCGCAGTGTCGGAGTAGTATATGGCTCGGCAGACCGCTGAGTTTTGAATCTGGATGCAGACACGTCCGCCGGCCTTGAAGCACTTAGGCTGCGTGCTGCGCCATGAAGCGGACTGATTGAAGAATATGCAGCGTCTGTCCTGCATCAGATTTCCGCCGATCGTGCCTACGTTTCTTATCTGAAGCGACGCAGTTTTCTCCGCGCTCTGCGCGAGAGCCGGAAGCGTTTTTACGATATCAGGATTTTCCGCCGCTTCCGTGAGCGTCACGGCGGCGCCAATCGATATTTCATTTTCAGAACATTCTATACCACGAAGCTCCGCAGCCCCCGAAACGTCTATCAGCGTATCCGGATTTTTGAGTCCAAGCTTCATCAGCGGCACTAAATCCGTGCCTCCGGCGATAAAGCGGCCTCTGAGCCCTTTCTCCTCTATATCCGCAAGCGATCTTATTTTTATATACATAGTTTCGCCTCACTCAACGATATTAGGCAATATGAGGAATTCCTCGCAGAGCGGCAGTTTGTTTATCTCGCGGCCGCTCGCGCGTGAAACGGCGTTTACTATCGCCGGCGCCACCGGGACCGTACTGAGCTCTCCTACGCTCTTCGCACCGAACGGGCCCGTCGGTTCATAGCCTTCGGCGATCAGCGCGTGTATGCGCGGCAGGTCGGACGCAAGCGGTATCTTATAGTGCAGCAGGTCGGTTGAAAGCGGCTTTTTTGCGATATTGTTTATCTCTATCTGCTCCGTCATCGTGTAACCTACCCCCTGGGCCGCGCCGCCCTCTATTTGTCCTTCTACGGTCAGCGGGTTTATCGGCGTACCGACGTCAACCGCTTCAATGAGATGAAGCAGTCGTATAGCGTTAATGTTTTTATGGTATTCGGCCTTCACCATGCAGACGGAGAAGGGATTGGGGCACGCATCGGCCTTGTAAACGCCGCGGCCTATGACGACGCCGCCGCGTTGGTGGAACATCACGCGCCGCACCGCCGCGCGAAAATCCAGTTTTTCCCTTCCGACGTAGAAGACTTTGTCGCAGAGTGACACCATATCGTCGGAAATGCTTTCAAGAAGTTTTTTCAGCGTTTCGTAAACGTCGATGCATGCGCGGCGCACAGCCGTACCACATATAAAGGTCTGGCTGCTTCCGAACGTACCCGTATCATACGGCGTGGTCCTTGTGTCGGCAGCGGTTATCGTTACGTCTTCGAGAGGAATCCCGAGCGTCTCCGCGGCAATTTGCGAAAGCATCGTCTCACTGCCCTGCCCTATATCCGCGGAGCCGACGAGCAGCTCGGCACTTCCGTCGCTGTTGATATTCACGGCAGCGGAGCTGAGTCCTTCGCGCGACGATGGCCCAGAACCGTGGCAGGCAAATGAGACTCCCCAAGCCTGTTTTACCTCGCCGTCGTCTGTAATGCCTTCGGCCGCGTCTATCTCTCTGCGCTTTTCGAGGCATAGGCGCGCGCACTCGGCTATCTCGCAGCTCGTGACTGTGAGATCCGAGCCAGGGAAATGCCCGCCGACCGTCACGTGATTTTTCAGCCGCAGTTCGACTGGGTCGACGTTCAATTTAATCGCGAGCCTGTCGATCATAACTTCACGAGCGAACGCAAGCTGCATGTTCCCATATCCCCTGAAGGCCCCGGCGGTGACGTTATCGGTCAGCACGCATTTGCCGTCGAAAAAGTAATTCGGAACGGCGTACTGAAATTTTCTCGCGCCGGCGCAGAGCACCGTCGGGCCGTGCGTAGTGTAAGGCCCTGTGTTCAATTTATAATCGGCGTAGAAAGAGATCATCATTCCGTCCTTCGTCGAGCCGAGACGCACGTCGGCCACGGCGCCGTGTCTTACAACAGTCGAGGTGAGCTCCTCTTCGCGATCGTTGACTATCTTGACAGGACGGCCCAACTTTCTTGACAGAAGCGCCGCTACAGGCTGGGAATGCAGCTGCTGCCGTGCGCCGAAGCCGCCGCCGACCGCCGGCTTGATGACTCTTATTTTATTCTCGGATATTCCGACGAGCTCGCTTAATATCCGCCGCTCCTGAAAAATCGTCTGCGAATTGCTCCATACCGTCAGTTCATTCCTATCGCTGAAGTCACAGACGCAGGCCGTCGGCTCTATCGCCGTGTGCTGCATCGGAGGTATACGAAAACAGCCCTCTATGACAACGTCCGAACGCTCGAAACCGTCGTCGGTGTCTCCCTCTTTGACTTCGCGCTTCCATACCACGTTGTCCACGGAGAGATGTGGCTGAAGCGGCTCCGCGTCCTCTTTGAGCGCGTCGGCTATCGTAAAGAAGGCTTTCTTCGGGGCATATTCGACTATCACTTTTCCACATACCTCGCGACAGGCCTCCGGCGTTTCAGCCGCGACGCACAGTATTCTGTCGCCAGCGCATTTAGGCTCGGTAGTCAATATTTTTTCGTCTTTGAGGAGCAGAGGCGACGGCGGATTGCCGGAGCAGTTATACAAAATATCCGGCACATCATTAGGAAGCAACGCGCCCGCGTAGCCCGGCACGGCTTCGGCCGCCGAAATATCTATCTTCGTCACCGACGCGCGCGCGTAAGGACTTCTTATGATCGCCGCGTAAACCATTCCGGGCAGTTTTATATCGCCTGTATAAACGGCGCAGCCCGTAATTTTTCCCTTAGCCTCGAGACGCACGAGCGGATGATTGACGACGGAAAAAGCTCTGTCATTCATTTTGCACACCGTTCATCCTCTTTGCCGCGAGCTTCACGGCCGCCTCTATCTTCGTATAACCTGTGCAGCGGCACAGGTTACCTGAAAGCGCTTTGCGTATCTCTCCATCCGAGGGCGACGGGTTTTTATCCAGAAGAGCCTTAGCGGAAAGCACCATGCCGGGTATGCAGTAACCACACTGCACGGCACCGGCGTCGTAAAAGGCCTGCTGCACCGGATGCAGCTTCGCGCCGTTGGAAAGCCCTTCTATTGTAACTACCGACCTGCCGTCGGCTTGAACGGATAAAAGAGAGCAGGAATTTATCGGCACGCCGTCGAGCAAAACTGTGCAGGCGCCGCATTCGCCGCTGTCACAACCGCGTTTGCAGCCTTTCAGCCCGGCCCTTTCGCGTATTGTGTCAATTAACGTTTCGCCTTCGGAAACGTTAAACATAGTTTCTTTTCCATTAAGGAATATTTTTATTTTATACTCCACGCCTCTATCCCCCGTGAAAAGATTTCGCTTATAAACAGCGGGCGGGAAGCAACATATCCCGCCCGCTCACGAAAATCTCCTTCGTTATTTTACCGCTTTACGCTCTCTACGAGCGCAGCGCTTTTGACAAATTCGTAGGCCTTTTTGACGTCGGGCGCGAGGGGTCTGTCATTCGTGTAGAGGGGCAGCGCCCTGCGGAAGGCATCGTAAGCCGCGGCGGTGCCTCTGCCGAGAGTGAAGCCGCCCTGACGCTTGCGCAGCTCTATCGCCTGGCACGCGTGGATGAGCTCGATGCCGTAGATGTACTGAAGGTCCTGCACGATCTGGCGCAGATGCTGCACGACGAGCGGCGTGTTGTTCGCGTGATCCTCTATCGAGCCGGAGAGAGAGAGGTAGTCGACCGAACAGGGATTCGAAAGGTGGCGGATCTCCGTGTCGAGCGACGCGAAGCACTTTTGTATCGTACCGAAGCAGTGCGACTCCCCGCCGTCGTGGCTGAGAAAGCGCGAAAGGTGCGTCAGCTCTGGGTTGGCGAGCCGCAGCATCCTGTAGCAGGACATGCGCGAGACGTGGCTCAGCACGATCGCAAGCATCTCCATAGCCGTCGCCAGCGTCGTCGTTTCAAAGTTCGAATTCGAGATTATCCTTTTTTCCTTCAACAGCAGGCAGGGGTTGTCGTCGGTGCTGTTCATCTGGATGAAAAGATATTTCTCAGCGTATTCGAGCGCGTCGCGCAGCGAGCCGTTGACGTAGGCCGCGCCCCTGAAGCAGAGCGGGTCCTGCACCGGCTTGCCGGGGTAGGCCTCGTATATGTCGCTGCCTTCGAGGTATCCGCGCATATTTTCGGCGCACTTCGCTTGCCCCGCCAGCCCGCGCGCCGCCATGACCTCCGCTTCGAGCGGCGAGGTGTTGCCGTTCAGCCCTTCGAGCGACAGCGAAGAGATTATATCTCCCATATCGGCGAGCTCGGCGAGCTCCTTGAAGACGAGCGCGGCCTCCCCCGCGGAAAAAGAGCTCGAACTGACGACTGCGAGGCCGTCCTTGGGGCCGAGCACTACGGGCTCCAGCCCGGCAAGCTTGTGCGCTTCGGCCGAGCTCATCCTGCGCCCCTTATAGTTGACTTCGCCTTCGCCTATCATCGCAAGCCCGATATGGGCGAGCTGCGTCAAATCCGCTTCGCCGACCGAGCCCTTCTCCGGGACGACCGGATGCACGCCGGCGTTCAGCAGCTCCGCGTAGCGGCGCGCGACTGCGGGCTGCACTCCGGTGTAGCCGAGCAGCAGGCAGTTCAGCCTCACCGCCATCACGGCGCGCACCTCGGCCTCGGAGGCCTCCGCCCCGACACCGAACGTATGGCAGTATATCAGCTTGCGGTTGAACTCCTCAAAAAATTCTTTCGCGATTTTATGATCTTTGTTCCAGCCGACTCCGGTGTTGAAGCCGTAGACCGGGACGTCGGCGTCTACCAGCTCGTAGACAAGTTTTCTTGAGGCCTCGAGCGTAGCGTCCGCTTCGGGGCTGATCTCGACCTCCGCGCCTTTGACGGCTATATCCCATACCTTATCGACAGTCAAGTCATTTCCAGTCAATATGACCTTCATTTCTGCACATCCTCCGCCGGTTCCTCCTGAAACTTATCCATAAAGAACACTTTGACGAACGCAACGGCCTGCACCGCGAAGATGAAGAGCACGACGAAGCCCGCCGCGGCGGCTAAGGCCTTGACGCCGTCTACTCCCTGCGCTCCGCCGCCGAAGGCCGCCATTATTATCGCGACTATGCCTACGGAGATTCCCCAGACGGCTTTCATCTTCGCCGGCGGCTCAGTGCCGATCGGGACGTCGCGCACGCACATCGAGCCGATGTTGGTCAGAGTGGCGTCAGCGCATGTGATGAAGGATGCCAGGATAACGAGGATGTTGACGGGGAGCACCACGTAGCCGAGGCCGAACGGAAGGTGCTTGAGGAATTCCCAGAGCGCCATGACCGCTCCGCCGCTGTTGATCGCGCCGACGAGATCGGCCGTGCCGGCGGCCTGCATATGCATCGCGCTCGCGCCCCAGATAGCGAACCAAAGGATTCCGAATACCGACGGAAGTATCCAGTTGACGATCATATATTCGCGCACCGTCCTGCCGTAGGAGAGAAGGGCGAGGAATATCCCGGTGACGGGCGCGTAGCCGACCCAGAAGGCCCAGTCGAAGAGTGTCCACGAACGGGTCAGCGCCGCCCCTCCGATGTCGATCGGGTCGAGCCCCCAGAGCCAGAAGTTGTGCATCCAAGTCGCGAGCCCGGCGGTGCCGATTCTGAGTATGTAAAGGGTAGGGCCGCATATCAGCAGCAGTACCATCAGCCCGTAATAGAACCAGGCGTTGAGGCTGCCTACGATTTTAAGCCCCTTGTCGAGCCCGACGTAGGTCGAGAAGGTGAAGGCGAAGATGATCGCGACTCCGATGCCGATGAAAAGCGGCAGGCTTTCGGCGATTCCGTAGCCGCTCTTGAGCCCCGTAACCGTCAGCGTGATGCACATCGTAAGCCCCGTGGCGAGCCCTATCGTGAGCGCGAGCATCGAAAGTGTGTCGATGACGGCGGAGGCTGCTTTGCTCGTGATCCTTTCGCCGAAGAGGGGCTTGAGCGTCGCGGTGACGGTGAGCGCCCCTCTCTTGTGATAGTAGATGTAGGCGACGAGCAGGCCGCACATCGCGTATATCGCGTAGGGGACGAAGGTCCAGTTGTAATAGGTGCGGGCCATCGCGAAGATGGCGGCGTTCGTAGTTCCCGGCGTGATGCCGAGCGTGTCGAGCTCTCCCCAGACGTTGCCGAAGTAGATGACCGGCTCGTTGACGCCCCAGGTGACGATTCCCGTCGCGATGCCGCCGGTCAGCGCCATCGCGAACCACGTCCAGAAACTGTACTTGGGCTTGGCGTCCTTTCCGCCTATCCTCATACCGCCGATCTTTGAAAAACAGGTTACCACCGCGACGAGCACGAAGCTCGCCATGATGGATATCTGATAAAGCCACCCGAAGCTGTCGAGCGACCAGAAGAAAAATGCGTTACTCGCCTTCGTCAGCATATCCTTGTTCACGATGCCGACGATCGCGGCAACGGCCACCACGATATAGGCTGGAATGAAGACTTCCCAGCGTATATCCCTTTTCGGTTTCGACGCGTTGTCTTTGGTATCCATGAAAACTTCCTCCTTTGTGTGATAAGGGCTGTCCCTTTTACTGCCTTTTCGCCGCCGCCGCTATCTTCGCCGGCGTGAGTGGGAGCTCGGTTAGCGACGTCCCGAGCGCACGGTTTACCGCGTTGACGACCGCCGCCGCTACCGGGACCGTGCATATCTCGCCGATGCTTTTCGCGCCGTAGGGGCCTCCCGGTTCTTCGTCTTCTATCAGCATCACCTCCACTTCGGGCATGTCAGGCGCGTTTACCATGTGATATTTATCAAAGTTATTCGCTTTAGGCATGCCGTCGACGCCATAGTCGAGCTCCTCGCAGAGCGCCATGCCTATGCCCATTTGCACTCCTCCGTATATCTGCCCTTCGACGAAATTGCGGTTTATGCTCTGGCCGACGTCGTGCACCGCAAGATAGCGCCCGACCTTTACGAGCCCCGTCAGCTTGTCCGCCGTGATCTGCGCGAAGTGGACGCCGAAGGAGGCAGGGTTGTTCTCGGGCGCGTGCTCGTAGCTTGCCTCTATCGAGCAGCGCGTCTTACTCATGATCTCGCGCACCGCCTCGCCGAGTTCTATCTTTTTATCCCCGGCGATGAGGCGGCCGCCGCGAAGCTCGGCAGGGACGTCGTACAGCTCCGAGGCCTTAGCGCAGAGCAGCTTGACCGCCTCTTCCGAGACGAGGCGCGCGCATTCGCCGCAGACGTATATCACGCGGCTCGCCTGGCAGCCGACGTCGTAAGAGCTGAAAGTCGTATCCCCCTCGGTGACAGTGACGCGCGAAACGTCTATCCCCGTGACCTCGGCTACGATCTGGGCCAGCGCGGTAATGCTCCCGCTGCCGAGCTCGTGGATGGCGGTGCGCAGTATCGCGGAGCCGTCTTCGAGTATGCGCAGCGACATACGCGTCACGTCGTGATATGCCGTCTTGTAGTAGCCGTTGCCGTGCGTGCAACAGGCAAAGCCGGCGGCGGTGACGAAGCGTCCGTCCGCGCTCATTACCGGTTCGCGGCGTTCGCACCAGCCGAAGCGCTCCGCCCCCTCCCGGAGGCACTCGATCACGCGCGCGCGGCCGATATCCGACGCGCCGCCCAGGTCTTTGTCTCCGTCGTGGACGAGATTGTCGAGGCGGAAGCGCAGGGGGTCGAGGCCGAGCCTGCGGCACATGAGGTCCGTGTGTATCTCCGTTATCGTGTGTATCTGCGGCGAACCGTAGCCGCGGCACGCTCCGGCCGGAGTCGTGGAGGTGCGCACCACGCGCCCCTCGTAGCTCAACGCCGGCACCCTGTAGAGGCGCGAAGCCTTCTTGCCCATCACCATCATGACTTTTTTCGTCCCCGTAAGATAGGCGCCGGCGTCCATGAGTATTTCGAATTTGCGGCCGATGATGCGCCCGCCGGAGTCGAGCGCCGTAGTGACGCGGCCGCGCGCCGCGGCGCGCGTGCGCGTCGAGGTGATTGTCTCGCAGCGGTCCGTCGTGATGAAGACGGGGCGGCGCAGCTTCCACGATGCCCACGCGCAGAGCGGTTCGAAAACGCATTCCTGTTTACCGCCGAAAGTGCCGCCCATATTCGCCTTGACGACGCGAATCTTCGAAAGAGGCAGAGGAAGCAGCTGGGCGACTGCGTGCTGCACGCCGAAGATTATCTGACATGGCGTGTGCAGCTCGATGACCTTCTCGGGCCTCGGTATCGCAAGCACGCAGTGAGGCTCCAGCGCCGCGTGGTGTATCTTCTGCGTGTATACCACGTCGCTTTCGATATGCGCCGCCGCGGCGAAGGCCGCCTCTACGTCGCCGTATCCGAGCTTCCCCGGGAAAGATCTTTCTCCGTCCTCGTGAAGGAAATGCGCCATCTCCTCCGCCTTTTCTATATCCGTCACTGCCGGCAGCGGTTCATATTCGACCTTTATCTTCCGCAGCGCGCCGCGCGCCGTCGCTTCGTCGTCCGCAAGGACGAGGGCGATGCGGTCGCCGACATGGCGCGCGTGCCCGGTTAGGACGCTTTCGTCGCGAAAGTCGTTCTGCCCGGGGAACCATTCTCCGCTGTTATATTTGTTCTCCGGCGCGTCGCGGAAGGTCAGGACGACGACGCCGTCGATTTTCTCCGCCTCGGAGGCGTCGATATTTTTCACGATCGCGTTCGGCTGGGAGCTGAGCAGCGGCACGCCGACCAGCGTGTCCTGGGGGAGAGAATCGGCCAAGTAATCGTACGCGCCGCGCACCTTGTCCGCCGCATCTTCGCGTATCACACGCCTGCCGATGTATTTGTAATCCTCTTTATTCATCGGCCGCCCTCCTCTCAGCGAGCTTCGCGCATAGGTCCTGCGCGAGCGCGCGCAGCACCGACTGCTTGTAGGGAAGCGTCGGACGCCCCGGTATCGCTTCGACCGCTAAAGCGCAGAGCGCCTCTGGGAGGCTCTTTTCCAAGCCCGGCGCGCCCATCGCGGCTTCGGCCGCGGCGCAGCGCCTGGCGGCGACGCCGAGCGTCCCGACGAAGAGCCTGCCCTCTTTATAGAGGCCCCCTTGCGGGCGCACCGCGGCCGCGACGTTTATCCTCGATATGCTGACCTGGCTTCTGCTGCCGACCTTCAAAAAAGCGGAAATCCTTTCGGTGTCCGCCGGGATGATAAATTCTTTGATGAGCTCTCCTTCGGCCAGGTTGTTCTTGTTGCGCCCGACGATCTCCTCAACGGGTACACGCCTCTTTCCTTCGGCCGACGCCGCGACCGCTTCGGCGCCGAGCGCCGCCAGCGCCGGCGGTGTGTCGGCGGCGGGCGAAGAGTTCGCTACGTTGCCGCCCACCGTGGCGCGGTTCCTTATCTGCTCGGAGCCCATGACGTAGGCCGCGTCGGCGAGAGCCGACGCGTATTTCCTCACAAGGGCGCTTCTGTGCAGCGACGTCATAGTCTCAAGGGCGCCTATCCGCAGATATCCTCCGTCAAGCGATATGCCCCTCATCTCATCTATCAGCGAGAGGTCGGCCACAACAGCGTCGTCGGAAAGCCTGCCGCGATTTCTTATGATCCAGTCGGTGCCCCCCGCGACGAAGGTCACGCCGGCGCGCCGGAGCGAAAATAGCTCGCTCAGCGAGCGAGGGCGTTCAAGCGCCGTCATTCTTTATCTCCGAGCCGCTTAGCGGCGGCCTCCACGGCGTTCACGATCGGCAGGTAGCCGGTGCAGCGACAGATGTTGCCCGCGATCGCGCGTTTTATCTCGCCGCGCGTCGGGTGCGGATTCTTCAGCAGCAGCGCTTTGGCCGACATGATCATGCCCGGCGTGCAGAAGCCGCACTGCGTCGCATCGCAGTCGATAAAGGCCTGCTGTATCGCGTCGAGCTCTCCGTCCGCCTCAAGCCCCTCGATCGTCGTCACCTCGCGCCCGCACGCCTGCACGGCCGGCACCACGCATGAGCACACCGCGTCGCCGTCGAGCAGCACAGTGCACGCTCCGCATTCGCCGGCGCCGCAGCCCTCCTTCACGCCGGTGAGCCTGAAATCGTTCCGCAGCATGTCTATCAGCCGCGTATCGGCGCCGACGTCAGCCATCCTTCTTTTTCCGTTGACTTTCAATGAGATACGCATCTTTATCCTCCAACAGCCGACACAGCAGAAGTTCTCCCAGCCCGCGCGCGGCCCCTCTACATCGCCTCCGGCGCCGAGCGTTCGAAAGTTTTTTCGTAAAGCCGGTAGGCCCTATCCTTCTACGACCCGCCGTCAATATTTTACGACGACGCCGTCAATCGAACGTCAAAAAAATTCCCCGCAAAAACGCCGAGCGCCACCGCCGTTTTTACGCTTCGGCTTTATGCTGATATAATCTATTCAGGACGTCGACGGAAGAGGGCAACCGCATGAAGCTTAAAATTTCGCTGCTTGGCAACAGCTTTATAGAGTATGGCGGGAAAAAAGTCGTCTTTCAGCTCCACAAAGCTGAGAGCCTGTTCTACTACGTCGCCCTCAACGGCGAGACCGCGCGCGACGAACTGAAATCCCTCTTCTGGTGCGATAAAAGCGAATCGCAGGCCTCCGCGAACCTTAGAAACGCGCTCTACTTGATAAAAAACACGATGCCGGAAGCCGTCGAGGTGAACCGGCGCACGGTGCGCGCCGCGCCCTTCGAAGACGACGTAGGCGTGCTCGCGCCCCTTTCGGACCCGAGCGTCCCGCTGCCGCCGCGGATATTCGCGGCGCCGCTCAAGGGGCTTGCTCCAACGGGGTCGCCGGCGTTTGCGGAATGGCTCGAGGCGGAGAGGGAAAAGATTCGCCAAGGGCTCGTCGAACTGATAAAAAAGCGCGTCGCCGCCGCTTACGAGACGCAGGACGGCGGCGCCGTCGAAGAATCGCTTTCCGCGCTGCTGAGGCTCGACCCCTTCGACGAGGGCTCGGTGCTCGAACTCATGGAACTTTACTCCGACACTGGGCGCTTCAGCCGAGCGGCGGAGCTCTTCCGCGGCTACTCCGAGGCGCTCGGCGCGAAGCTCTCGCTCTCCCCCTCCGAAAGGGCGGTAAGATTTTATGCGAAGCTGACGAGCGCGCAGAATAAAAAAGGGAGACGGAACAAATTTTGGTGCCGCGAACGTGAGCTTGCGCTGCTCTCGGAAAAACTTTCGTCGGGCGCGCCCGCCCTCATATTCATACACGGCGAAGCCGGCATAGGGAAATCAGCGCTGATAGGCGAGCTGCTCTCCGAGATGCCAGCCGGCGAAACTTCCGTCCTCTCGGCGAAGGCCACGCCGGTCGGCGGCAGCTACGCTTACTCGTCGTGGAACAACATACTGAAAGAATTATCCGCGTTGCTCGCGCGCGACGGAGCGCTGCCGGACAAAAGGAGCGTTTCCATGCTGGCCGCGATATTCCCCGGCTTCATGAACGGCGAGAGGCTCTCCTTCAACGCCGACATATCGAGCGTCGCGGAGATAAATCCGATCGCCCTCGCCTCGGTGATAGCCGAGCTCGCTGCCGCCGCGGCGAAACGGCGCCGCCTTATATTCGTCTTCGAAGACATACATTGGTTCGACGCGAAATCAGCCGAGCTGCTCTGCGCCTTTCTTTCCTGCGCGCCGCAGGCGGACGCGATAGTCTCAAGCCGCCCGGAATCGGCGCGAGCGACGCTTGCCGCGTTGAAGCGAGCGAAGAGCGGGCGCGAGGTCACGGAGGTCGAACTCGCCCCCTTCAGCAACGAGGAGATAAAATTCATAAGCCGCGGCATGCTGCCCGAAAGCACGATAAGAGAGCACGGGCTTTCCTTCTTCGTCCGCGAAAGCGAGGGCGTCCCGCTGATGCTTTTCGAAATGCTGCGCGCGTTGAAAGAAAATCCGGGCTCGGACTGCACGAGGGGACTCGGCGCGTTGATACTCGAACGCATCGGCGAACTGAGCCGGCGCGAACGCGACGTGCTGAACGCCGTCGCGGTCTGCTCGGGAGCGCCGGCGGAGACGATATCAGAGATAACTGCGATACCGATAGAAGACACACTGGCGTCGGCCGAACTGTTGATCGCGCGCGGCCTGCTGCGCGAACGCGGCGATGCCGCCGGCTCAGTGCTCGAACTGACTCACCTCAGGCTGCGCGACTGCGTCTACGGCTCCATACCGGCCGCGAAGCGCAGAGAGCTGCACAGGCGCGCCGCCGCCGCTCTCAACAAAAGATACCTGCCTCAGCGCTGGGACCCCGAACTCAGCGCCGTGCTCAGCCACCACTACGCGAAGGCCGGCGAGAGGGTGCTCGAACTCAAACAGTACCTGCGCGAGCTGATATTCGACATAACACTCAACCACGATCTCTTCCCGACGCTCTCAGACCGTCTCTTCCTGTCATGCTCGATGCCCTACAGCAGCCGCGACGATACCGACAAAAAAGTCGAGCGCGTCATCTCGATACTCGACGAACTGCGCGGCTCAGAGGCCCTGACGGAAAGAGAATACGCCCGGCTCGAGGCGAGCTGCTTCGAGCTCGCCGGCGGCTATCGCATAAGCTGGGGGGAATACGCCGCGGCAAGGCTCTACATGAGTGAAGCGCTGCGCATATCGAAAGCTTACGGCTTCACCGAGACGCAGATACACTGCATCAAGCACCGCGCGTACATGTACATGCAGACGGAAGAAGCCGACAAGCTGATAGGCGCGGCGCGCGAACTGCTGCGCCTGGCGAAGGAGGCGCCGTCGCCGCACTACTTAGCTACGGCGGTGCGCTTCATAGGGATGGGCTTTACGATGAAACAGGACTACTGTCGCGCCGAAAAAATATTCTTTCGCTCCGTCGAGCTCTTCGAGCAGATGACGCTGACCGGCAGAAGATACACGCTCGGCAAGCTCGTCGCGAAATGCTACCTCGGCGAAATATACGAGAGGAGCGGCAGGCTTGAAAAAGCCGCCGAGCAGCTCGCCGAATGCACGCGAAAATGCGAGGAGATGAACCTCTTCTGGGGAAGGAGCTACTTCCACACCGCGGCCGCGAACATCGCGCTCGACGCGCGCGAGATGGACGAATTTTTCCAACACATCGACCGAGCCGCCGCTCTATTCGAAAGCTGCCGCGGAGGCCGCTGTGGCTCGATACTCTACAGCACGAAGGCGATCGCCGACGCAGAGCGCGGAGACGCCGAGGGCGCGCGCAGGGCGCTCGGCATCTCCGAACGACTGCTGCGCCTCGTCCCCAAAAAAGACTGGCGGGCTTCGCACAGCCTCGCGAAGGCCTGGGCCGCACTGAAAAGCGGCGGGGACTTCCGCGAAGAGGCGGCAGCCGCCGCGCGCCTCTACGAGGAAAACGGCTTTCCCTCGCGCGCGGCCTGGATAAGGAAAAAATTCAAAAGCGGATAACGCGACATAGCGCACGACGGCTAATAGCCAGGCGCAGCCGGCGCCCGGCCCCGCAACGCCGCGCCCCCTGAGAATCGGCGGAGCCGGCCATCTGGCCGGCTCCGCGACGTTTTTTCTTCTATTCTTGGCTTCCCCGCGCCCTGCGCGGAAATCTCCGCCTACGCCATCGTGATTACCGTCCCGGCCCTGCCTTCGAGCGCGTCGATCGCCTTCGCGAGCGACGTTATTATCGCCTTCTTGCCTGGGAAGCGGCGCGCAAACTTTATCGCGGCCATGACCTTCGGCTCCATGCTGCCGGAACCGAACTGCCCCTCCTCCATATATTTTATCGCTTCCGATACCGTGATATGTTCGAGCGCCTTCTGATCCGGCTTGCCGAAGTTTATGTAAACGTTCTCCACTTCGGTGAGGATAAGCAGTATGTCCGTCTCCATATCCTCGGCGAGCCGCTCGGCCGCGAGGTCTTTGTCTATCACCGCGGCGACTCCGGTGAGCGAACCGTCCATATTTTCGACGACAGGTATGCCGCCGCCGCCCGCCGTGACGACTATCGTCGAATCCCACAGGCGTTTCACCGAATCGAGCTCGACGATCCTCTTCGGCTTCGGCGAGGGCACCACCCTGCGCCAGCCGCGCCCCGAGTCCTCTTTCATCGTCCAGCCCTTCTCCTTCGCGAGCTTCTTCGCCTCCTTCGCGGTGTAGAAGCGTCCTATCGGCTTAGTCGGGTTCTGGAACGCCGGGTCGCCGTCGTCGACGATGACCTGCGTGACGATAGTGACGACGGGAACGTTGCGATTCTTGTTGCGGAGGGCGTCGCGCAGGCTCTGTTGAATCTGATAGCCGATATACCCCTCCGTCATAGCGCCACAGCAGTCGAAGGGAATGGCGGGGAGCTGATCCGGCTGCGCGGCCGCGGCGATTTCCTGCTGAAGGACGAGGCGCCCCACCTGCGGGCCGTTTCCGTGGACTATGGCCATCTCAAAGCCGCTGCAGCTGATATTTGCGAGATTCTCGCAAGTCTTTTTTACGACGCGGAGCTGCTCCTCCGCGGTCGGAGGCGTCCCCGCCTCCATCAGCGCGTTTCCGCCGAGAGCTATAACTACTTTCGTAGCGTTGGAAATATTTGCTTCAGGAACTACCGTGTGGGGAATCATGGGCTTGCTCTCCTTCATATAAAGATTTATTGTCAGGTCCGCTTTTTGCAGCGCTATTATAAACCTGTTGGCGCAAAAAGTTCAATAAGCAATTTCGCTCAGCTATAAAAAATCCCTTTTCTCCCCAGATTCAGGCGATTTCGAAAGGATTTGCCTAAACTTGATTTAAAGAACCAGTTCAATCAGGTCATATGAAGGATATGGGCCCAAAGCGGAATCGCCGCGATACAGAGCAGCGTCGTCGCCGCCACGAGATCCGCCGCGTATTCGCCGTCCATCCCCATGCCGCGCGCCAATATGAAGCAGTTCACCGCCGTCGGCATCGCGCTAAGCATCACTGTGACCTTCCTCATATCGTCAGAAACGGGGAAGAAATAGAGCATAAGATACATGAGCGCGGGGTTCAGCGCTAACTTCACGAGCACGTCGAACCACGTCTCGCGGACGATCCGGACGACCGCGCTCATGCGCGAAAGGTCGAGCGAACCGCCAAGCGCGAGCAGCGCGACGGCCGTCGCCGCGTTGCCCATCAGCTTCATCGTCTCGTCGAGCACGAAATGGATGGGTATCCCAGCCATCGACGCGCCCAGCCCGGCGATGCACGACAAAATCAGCGGGTTAGTAAATAGCCGCTTCAGCATCGAACAGACCCCCGAAAGCGTCAGCCTGCCGTAAAGGACCATCTCGCCGGCTGCGACCGAAAGCAGCTGAAACGAGACCGCCGTCACCGCAAGATAAACGGCCGCCTCACTCATCCCCTTGTCGCCCATCGCAAGCTGTATCACCGGCAGTCCGAGATAAACGTTATTTCCTCTGAAAGAAGCCAGGACCGCCGTCGCGATGCGGCGAAGATTCCCCCTGTGAACAGCAAAGCGCGCCGCGAAATACGCGAACAGCATCGTCAGCAGAAAGCAGAGCGTCGTCGCGTAAAAAAGATTCGGTTGGCTCAAGGCGTCGCGCCCCGCGATATAAGACGTTCTGAAAAGAAGCGGCGGGAGTATCACATAGAAAAGAGTCTTCATGAGGGCCGCGACGTCCTCCGCCGAATAAAATCCGCGGGCACGGAGCCGGTTGCCCGTCAAAATGATGATCAGCAGCGGAAGCACAAGAAAAAATCCATACATGAGGCTCTCCCCTTCACAGACGTCAGGTAAATATTATAAGCCCAGGAGCGCCGAAAACGACCATAGGGCCGGCGGATAAAAAACGCTCCCAAACGAGGCGAAGGATAACCTGGCATTATATTCGGCATCGCCATCGCCCCTTTCCGTAATTTCAGCCGGCGGCTTCATTTGCCGCGAAGCGTTGCCTGGCTTATCTGATATTTTCATTTTACGGCGAGTGTACGACACTTTAAGGGGGCAGTTGGAAGAGATTAGAATTTGCGCGGCACGCGAAAGCCAAAGGCGCGTATCATCCGCGACGACATAAATTTTCCCGACGAAAAAGCCGCTCGCCTTTTATGGCAAGCGGCTCTGCGGTTTTTTCATATATGGACGAATCATCCTGTAGAACTATTCGTTATCCGTTTTCATCTTTTAAAAGAATTTTACGGCCGAAATATCATTCTTCTCTTCTGCCCAATTGTTCCAGCATCCAGCCGCGCAGGACTACCGCGTGGTTGCAGGCGGGGCTTTTAGCAGCGTACAGGAGCAAGACGTCCTCTTTTTCCAGAAGCGCGGCCATTTCCTTCGTAAAGGCTTCCGCGTTCGGATTGCCCTCCAACTCCGAGCGATAAGCGGCCGCGAAAGCGTCAAAGCGCTCTTCCGCGTGGGCAAACCATTTACGAAGCTCCGAGGAAGGCGCTACCTCCTTAGCCCATCGGTCGAGCCGCAGAGCCTCCTTGCGGAGCCCGCGCGGCCACAGCCGGTCTACCAATACGCGATACCCCTGCACATCGCCCCCGAGGTCATACACACGCAGCAGTTTCAATTCGCGCGTCATAGAGCTGGACCACCTCTTTCGAATAACAAATCCCAAGCCGTAACCCGCCGAGCCGATACAAGCCATGCCTGGCTTTCGGCATCAACGCAAAACGAAATCCGCAGTAGTCCCGCTTAAAGGCCTTTCAGCGACGCGCTTCTCTTCGGCTCGGCTTTCAGCGGCACCGCCAGGACCTCTTCCGCCTCCATCGTATCAACGAGCAGCTTTTCCACGCCTTCCGCGTCCTCCCTGCGGCACTCGCACACTATGGAGTCGTGGACCTGCAGAATCGTCATAGCCGACGGGAAGGCTTTTTCGAGCGCGAGGTCGAATTTCATCAGCGCGATCTTGGCGATATCCGATGCGGTGCTCTGTATCGGCGAATTCACCGCAACCCTGTCGAGCGGGTTGTTGCCGCGCCCCTCTATCGTCGAGACCTCGGAGAGGGGGCGGATGCGGCCGAAGATGGAGCTCGTATGTCCCTTCGCCTTCGCTTCGGCGATACTTCCGCTTATATATTCTTTCACCTTCGGCAGCACCGCGAAGTACCTGTCCACTATACGGGCGGCGGTCGGGCGCGGGATGCCGAGGCGCTGGGCGAGGCCGAACGCGCTCATGCCGTATATCAGGCCAAAGTTCACCGTCTTTGCGAAGCGCCTCTGCTCCGGCGTTATCTCATCCGACGGCAGGCCGAAGACCCACGACGCGGTCTCCGCGTGCACGTCGCGGCCGTCGCGGAACGATTCGATCAGCTTCCCCTCTCCCGAGAAGTGCGCCAGCACGCGCAGCTCTATCTGCGAGTAGTCCGCGGCGACGAATATATGTTCTTCGCTCCTCGGCGTGAAGCATTCGCGGAAGCGCTCCGCCCATTCCCCGAAGACCGGCATGTTCTGTACGTTCGGGTCGCGGCTCGCGAGCCTCCCCGTGCCAGTCGCCAGGTGGTCGAAGGTCGAGTGAATCAGCCCGCCGCCTTCGCGGGCGAGCTTAAGGAAGGGCTGGACGAAGCCGCTTTGCAGCTTAGACTCCTCGCGGTATTCTATAATTTTGCGCGGCACCGTGCAGAGCGGCTCGGGAAGCTTCGCGAGCTCTTCGAGCACTGATGCGTCGGTTGAAAATCCGCTTTTGTTTTTCTTTATCGGCGGCAGCCTAAGCGTCTCGAAGAGAAGACGGGCGACCTGTTTCGGCGACGAAAGGTTTATCTTTTCTCCGACGTATTCCTCTATCGCCGTTTCGCTCTCCGCGATGTGGGCCGCAAGCTCCCCCTCGACGGCGGAGAGCATTCCTGCGTCGGCGTGTATGCCGGTGCGCCCCATCTTCGCGAGCGTGAACGAAAGGGGGATGTCGATCTCCTTCATCACCCTTTCGAGCTTTTCGTCCTTCGCTATTTCTCTTTCAAGGGCTTCGCAGAGGCCGAAGAGCAATAGCGCGAGCTCCCTCCCCTCGGGCAGGGGCATGTTTATAGCGCGCGCTATTCCGGACCTTCCGCCCCTGTCCGGGTGCAGCAGATAATTTTCGGCTTCGAGGTCGCGTATCCTTTCGTAGGGAGGCAGAGGCATATCGGGGAATTCCGTCAGCAGCTCGCGCAGCCCGTAAAGGTAAAGCGTCCCGCGCGCCCCCCACTCTTTAAGCGCCTGCGCCTCTTCCGCGCGCGAAGGCTCGAATTTCGCGAAGCGCCCGCTTCTGTCCGCGAGCGCAAAAATTTCTCCCTCGCGGGCCGCTGCGATTTCGCCGCTTTTCAGCAGCTCGGCGAGGGGGACTTCTTTCGCCTCCGTGATCGAAAGCGCGCCGCGCTCCTCCTCCGCGGGGACCTCCTCCGGCGATTTGAAGCGCGCGGCGAGCTTTTTCAGCCCGAGCTTCGCGCAGAGCGACAAGACCTTTTCGACGTCCGGCTCCTTTGCTTCGAGCTCCTCCTGCGGCACGGCGTCCGTAGGCTGTGGCACTATTAGTTCGCGACACTTGAACGCGAGTTCTCTATTCTCCTCCAGCTTAGAACGCCGCGCCTTCGCGACGGTTTCGAGATTTTCGTAGATTCCTTCAAGGCTTCCGAATTTCCCGACGAGCTCTTTCGCGCTCTTTTCCCCTATGCCGGGCACGCCGGGGATGTTGTCGACGGAATCCCCCGTCAGCGCTAAGTAATCCGCCATCAGCGGCGGCGCAAATCCGTACTTTTCGCCGAAGCTCCTGCGGTCGTAGAGGCTGAAATCCGTCACGCCGCGCGACGGCCGGATGACCTCGATATTTTCGTCTATCGTCTGAAAGAGATCCTTGTCGGCAGAAAGTATCCTCACGAGGCAGCCGTCCGAGGCGCAGGCGCGCGCCGTCGCGGCTATGCAGTCGTCGGCCTCTACGCCCTCGCGCGAAAAGACCGGCAGCCCCATCGCCTCGCAGAGCTCGGCTATCAGCGGCAGCTGCACCTTGAAGCCCTCCGGCGTCGGCTTGCGGCCGCCCTTGTAACTTTCGAACATCAGATGCCGCGCGGTGGGCCCCTTTGCGTCGAAGAAGATAGCCAGCCCCGAGCTAGGCCACTCGTCGAGCGCTTTGAAAAGCATGTTCATGAAGCCGAGTATCGCGTTGGTCGGCGTCCCGTCCTCCGCGCACAAATTCTCCGGCAGCGCGTAAAACCCGCGAAAAGCAAGCCCGTGCCCGTCTATCAGAAGTATTTCTTTCTTCACAATACAACACCGCCGTCTTTAGGATATAATATTCACCTGTGGCAATAAACGCGCCGCCTCAAGAGCTTCTCCTATGATACACCGAACGGCGTTTTACGGTAAATGCCGGACGGGCGGCCGATACGAGAAATTTTTTGGGAGGAAAAGATAAATGGCTGAAAAATACAGGGTAAGATTCGCGCCGAGCCCTACCGGATCGCTTCACATCGGGGGGGCCCATACGGCTCTTTTCAACTGGCTTCTTGCGCGTCGCACCGGCGGGACCTTCGTGCTGCGCATCGAGGATACGGATCTTGAACGTTCGACGAAGGAGTACGAGCGGAGCATCTTAGACGGCATGCGCTGGATGGGGCTCGACTGGGACGAAGGGCCGGACAAGGGCGGGGCCTTCGGCCCCTACCGCCAGTCCGAGCGCATGTATCTTTATAAAAAATACGCCCGACAGCTGCTCGACGAAGGCAAGGCCTACGAAAAGGAGGGCGCGATATTCTTCCGCATCGAGCCCGGAAGGCACATACACTTCCACGACGAGGTCTACGGCGATATAGACGTCGAGAGCGAGCGCGCGTCGGTCAACCAGGACGGCACGATAAAGGACATAGTGATAATGAAGCGCGACGGCATGCCGACCTACAACTACGCCGTCGTGATCGACGACTTCACCATGGGGATAAACATGGTCATACGCGGCGAGGACCACGTCATCAACACGCCGAAGCAGCTGCTCGTCTACGACGCGCTCGGTTTCAGACGCCCGCACTTCGCGCATCTGCCGATGATACTCGGCAGGGACAAGAAAAAACTTTCCAAGCGCCAGGGCGCGACGAGCGTCTTCGAATACAGCGACATGGGCTATCTGCCCGACGGCGTCTTCAACTTCCTCGCGCTCCTCGGCTGGTCGCCGCGCACCGGTCAGGAGATATTCACGCGCGAGGAGGCCGTGGAAATATTCGACATCAAAAATGTCACAAGAAAGCCCGCCGTCTTCGACGTCGACAAGCTGAACCACATCAACCAGGAGCAGATGAAGATGATGGAGCCGCACAAGCTGCTCGAAGCGATACGCCCGTTCTGGAAACAGATGGGGCTGCCGGTAGAAAAATTTGACGACGAATACCTCGCGTCGTCGCTCAAAACGCTCGGCGGGCGCGGGCAGACGACGATAGAGGTCGCCGAATACAGCGACTACTTCCTCGACTTCTCGAAGGTAACGGAGCGCTACGACGGAAAAGAGATAAAAGAAGAGCTCCGCCCGAAGCTGAAGAAAATCTACGGAGAGCTATTGGACGCATGGGGCGACGGCACGCCTGAGCGCCTGCAGGACGAAGCTCGGCAGATATTCGACGCGAACGGAAGTTCTATGAAAGAATCCGCGACGCCGATGCGCTGGGCCCTGACCGGGCGTAAGGTGAGCCCGGGAGTTTTCGAAGTAGCGGCGCAGCTCGGCAAAGAAGAAACAAAGAAAAGGCTGGAATTTTACGGCTTAGTCTGATACGGCGGCAAATACGGGCGGGCCGCGCGGAAGCAAAATTACCGCACCGCCCGTGCAACCGCGGCGCGGCGACGCTACACATTTAGGGCGTATAGCGCGATAATGCCGGCGTCCTTTTCCTTTTAGTAAATTTTCAATTGTTACGGGCGCCGCGCTCAAGGATATATTTTATGAGAATCTCAGCAGCCCTTACCACAGAGTCCAATGAAACGGATTCGTCCATCATCGTATGGTATATATTGTCTCCCGGGCCGAAAAGTAAAAATGGAGCGCCAACGACCGGGACCATCGCACAGGCGTCCGTATAGTAAAGCAGCCCGCTCTTCTCCGGTTTCCCGCCGAAGTCCGCCACCACCTTTTCGAACAGCCTGATCATAGGAGAATCCTCCGGCATGCCCACGGCCGGATTGCTGTTCATAACCTCTATAACAATCTTTAGCGGAGGATTTCCCGCCATCATCTCTGCCGCTTTGCGGAAAGCGAATTGGATCACTTCGTCGTTGTCCTGCAACGGCAAAAGTCGGATATCGATAGTACCATCCGCCTCCGGCGCTATGACATTCATCGCCACCCCGCTGTTCAGCTGAGTTATTGTGCAGAGGGGCTCCCCAAGATATTGATGAGATTCTCTTCCGCAGCCGACAAAATTTTTGATGTGCGAATGAAATTCTATAAATTTGGACAGCGCGTCCATTCCGATTCCGGGAATACAGGCGTAGCTGGGCTTTCCCGTCACCCTCACATGCAGCCAAACGCCGCCGCGTTGCGCTACGGCAATTTTGTTTCCCGTCGCTTCGGCAAATATCATCTCCGATATATCTGAAAGATAACCGCTGTAAGCCAAAGCCCGCGCTCCAGTCAAAGCCGCGTTGTCGCCGTCGGCAGTCAGGCAGAGGACGACGTCGCACGGCGGGAGAGCGCCCTCCTTCACGAAGGTAAGCAGTACCATAAGCATGGCGGCTATACCTCCCTTCATGTTTGAGGCCCCGCGCCCGTAGACAACACCCCCGTCATAGTCGGCGGCAAATGGGGGGTGATTCCATCTTTCCACGCCAATGATCGGGAATGTATCCATATGCCCTATCAAAGCTATTTTCACGCCCCTGTTGGCTCCTGGGAGCGACGCGACCAGCGACGCGCGGTTATTTCCATGGTCTATCAGCTTAGTCTCCAACATCTTTTCCGGAAAGAGAGAGAGGATATATTTTACCATGTCCATTTCGTCTCCCTGCGGTAGTACGGTACGTATCCTGATGAGCTGGCTCAATATATCAAGCGTCTGTTTTTTATCTACGCTAAACCTCATTTCAGCCGTCATTTCAATCCCCTTCCATAAGTATACTTTTGTCAAATCTGTAAATTGCATTAAGTCTCAGCGCCATTGAAAGATCGAATTTAAAGCGATATTCATCCACATCTCCGTCAAGCAGTTCGGAAATTTTGTGTAAGCGGTACTTTATCGTATTTGGATGAAAGGACATTTCTTTAGCCGTGAGACGGACATTCCAATTATTTCGTTCCAGCGATACCAGCGTATCCGTCAACTCTCCGTTATGCTCCCTGTCATGCCGGAGCACCCTTCCAAGAACGCGATGGTGAAGCCTTTTAGCTTCGGGGCAAGCGGCAATTGTGCTGATGATCTGGTAACTGTCCAGCTCTTCCCAGAATATCGGGCTACCGATGATCTCGTTTATCTTGGAATACTGCGCGGCCTTCATCGCTTCCGAAGCACTGTCGCCCAACGACGCCAGTGAATTTTTTATGCCGCCGCATCCTATATGGCACTCCGGCCATCCCATCCTTCCCATCTCATCCACGGCCAGACGAACCGCATGAAGCACACGCTCCATTATACGCTCCTTCTGTTGACCGCCGGCGGGCATGATGATGCAGAGGATCGCATCCTTATATGTCATTACGAAGACGTTTTCGAAGAGCGACGATATCCTCTTCTCTATGGACTCGATGCCCATCATGAATTTAAAATCGTCATAGTCCAGCACCATCTCTCCACGCAGCTCAACGGCAACTGCGAGACAATCGCTGTCTCTGTGGAGGCCGGCGGAGCGGAGCTTTTCCATAAAGACGGCGTAATCCTCTATCCGTTCCTCTAAAATGGCGGTGAAAAAATTTGACGATAATTTTTTGCGCGCCAGACGTTCCTGATTGCCCTTCTTAAGATGTATACGCAGTCCTAAAAGCGCGGCATTGATGATGCTCAGCTGTTCCGGTTTCACTTCTTCGGAAAAAAGCAGACAGCCAGCGCGCATCCCCTCGTTTACGATCCATCGGTAATAAAATATCCGTTGTAGCTCGCGCAGGGGGTATGTCTTTACCATCTCCGTAAAATTCCTATCCTTAGAAGCCGTCAGCGTCCTGTTAAGGGCCATGTCGCGGTATGCCGACGGAATGCCAAGATAATCTTCAAGGCGGCTCATCAGCGCCATAATATTTGGACTGTCTATCAGTTCTACCGAAATGTCGGTATAAGACAAAAAATTTGAAGCGCCTGGCGAAATATCCCATAAAAATGATACGAAATCGGCGATAAAGCTGCCGTTGAACGGGTTGGAATCCGCCGTAATCAGCGGCAGACCATATTCGTCGGCAATTTCTCCGTAGCGTCTCAGAAGAGATTCATCGCCAGCGACGAGAAGAAGAGCCGCTGCTCCTGCCTCCGCGAGCCCGCGGATTAGAGCGGGGCCTGGGGTCTCACCAACGGCATTGCTGAGAAAGACAAGGTTGCCGTGCAAATCGACCGTCTTATCGGGCTTGAACAGATCGACCACTCTCATGCCGTCAAGAGATCGTCCCTCGCCAGAGACGGCACCGATCAGTCTGAATTTTTTAAACCTTTTATCTCTTAGAAAATCCCCAACGCTCTTTACCAATCAGCATCACCTCGCTTATCGTCAACTTTCGTTAAAAGTATACCTTAATCCGGCTTTATGCGAATTGTCGGGCAGGACAATAAAATTCTCGTTATTTGTCCTTAAGATACTATAAAAAATTACCGCCTATTTTTAGAATATCGCTACGGTAACGGAACATCATAAATCAAAAGAACATATGCTGAACACACCTAGGAGGAAAGAACTATGAAGAACAAGCCCACCTGCTATGACGTCAGAGGGGAGATCCCGGAAATTTACAGCGGCGTACCTACCTTTCTCGGGCTGCCTAAAGTAACGGAAGAGGAAATAGACGGACACGATGTAATCGTAATGGGGGCCCCTTGGGAGGGCATCTGCACTACGGGGTCGTATACAGGATGCGAATTGGGAACAAAGACGATACGCAGCGCGTCGATACGCTACGGCGGTTATCTGCCAGAATTTGATTACGATGCCTTCGACTATATATCCGCCGGGGACTTTGGCGATGCGGCGCATTTTCCTGGAGACAGCGCCGCGACATTCGATTCTATAGAAAAAAAAGCCGACGCTATATTTTCCCGCAATAAGCGAAGCCTCTGCTTCGGCGGAGATCATTCCATCACGATCCCCATGCTGCGCTCGCTGGCGAAAAATTTTCCCGGCAAGAGGATCGGCGTCGTACACTTTGACGCCCATCTCGACAATATGCCAAGCTTTCTTGACAAAGAACCGCTGGCAAGATGTTGCCCCATGCACCGCGCCTACGACATGGAGGAGGTCGCCAGTATAATACACGTCGGCATCAGAGGGCCACGCAACAACTTCCGAGGACTCGAACACGCAAGAAAGCATAAAGCGACGGTCGTAAGCTCATTTGAACTCCACCAGAAGGGGATAGATGCGGTATTTGACACAATAAAGGAAACCGTCCTCGACAAGTCAGATATAGTATATCTGACCATATGCAGCGACGCCCTTGATGTATCCGAAAACCCTGGAGGACCCTCGGACTTCGCCGGACTCACGTCATACCAGCTCCTTAGCTTAGTGCACAGGGTTGCGGCAGAGGGAATACAGGGGCTCGACTTTGTAGAGATATATCCACCGCAGGACCACGCGGGGATATCGAGTCATATGGCAGCTTGGGCCGGAATCTACGGGATAAGCGGCATAGCAAAATGGAAAATCAACAAAGAGTATTAAGAGGCAGAAATTACGTATCCTGGTGCCGTCTTTTCAGGCGGCACCGATAATCCGACAATAAGGGGTGACGTCTATGAACTACATGCACGGTAACACGCAATTTATGATAGTCATGATCGCTTACGTGCTTTTTCTCATGGGGTTTGGCATCTACCAAGGCAAAAAGGTAAAGAGCGCCACCGATTTTTCAATAGCGGGAAGGGTCCTGCCAGGATGGGTGGCGGCGCTTTCAGAGAGAGCCACGGCAGAATCTTCGTGGTGCCTCCTTGGTCTCCCCGGCTATGTTTACGTAGCCGGTCTCTCCGGAACATGGGCCTCTATCGGCAGCTTCGCAGGGATAGTGCTCTCATGGCTTTTCATAGCCAGGCCGTTAAGGGATCAGGCGGCAGAGTATGATGCCGTTACATTCTCAGATTATCTCTCGAAGCGCTTCGGTTCGATGGGTACCTATATCTCTGTGTTCAGCAGCACCGCCATCGTTTTCTTCTTTTTCTTCTATGTCGGCGCACAGTTTATAGGCGGAGCAAAGACCTTCTATACCGTATTCGGTATGCCGATCAACATCGGCATGCTAGTTACATTCTGCATAGTGATTCCATACACGATATACGGCGGCTTCGGCAGCGTCGTCTATACAGACTGCGTACAGGCTCTGATCATGATCGGCGCACTGGTCATAGGACCCATCTTTGGTCTCTGGTATATTGGCCAGGCGCCGGACGTATGGGCACATTCGCTGACGGAAGTGTTTTCGAAGATGGCCGCTCAAGGGCCAAAATTCAACAGCTGGACCGGCGGGCTCACAGGATTTGCCGCGCTCACCGTCATTATAGGCGAAGGTTCGTGGCTCTTTGGCTTCTTAGGCGGTCTGCCTCAACTATCGACAAGATTCATGGCTATCAAAGACGATCAAGAGGTCAAGATAGGACGAAACGTCGGCATTCTCTGGAGTTGCGGCGCATACATAGGAGCTCCGCTCATCGGACTTCTCGGCGTGGCTCTCTTCGGACCGAGCGGTCTGGAAGATCCGGAAATGGTAACTCCGGCCGTATTTCTAAGAGTATTCCACCCGATGCTGGCGGCGCTCTTTCTTACCGGCGGCATAGCGGCGATGCTCTCTACGGCAGATTCGTTGTTGGTCCTCTCGTCTACGGAACTTGCAGAAAACATAATATTTCCGCGTATGAAGAATCTCGAAGCGCTCGACCGTAAAAAGCTGCTCAGATATTCGCGCATGACGACGGGGCTCGTAGCCGTATTCGCGCTGTTGGCGGCCTTCTTCGTACCTTCAAGACTCATACATACCGTAGTGGGCTACGCCTGGGCGGGAATCGGCTCGACCTTTTCGGTCGTAATACTCGGCGCGTTATTCAGCAGGCACTATACGGCGCAGGCGGCTTTTGCTACAATGGTCACAGGTGTTTTCTTTACTGTGATATGGAACATAATCGGATACGAAAGCCTGATTTCGGCGCGGGCGATGACCTTCTTCGTGAGCCTTCTTGTGGCGGTTGTGGCCGCCGTCTGCACCCAACCCCGCAAGGATTAGATTAAAGCCTCGCCGGAAAGAAAAAAGCGCTGAGGAGAAGAGACTATGGAGAATCAATCTGATCTATTAAACAAGCAGCTTTTGAACGACATCGGAAATATCGCCCGCGTTACAAGCGCGGAGGGAAAGGTAGCAAGCTATATACCGGAACTTTCGCGAATGTCCGCCGAGCTCTTTTCTCTGAGCTGTCAGCCTGTGGATTCTCCTATGGTCGAGACAGGGGATTGCGGACAGTTTTTTACAATGCAGTCGATGGCAAAGATAATATCTCTTGCCTTCGCGATCGAACAATTCGGATGCGAAAACGTCTTCCGCCACGTCGGCATGGAGGCGAGCGCCGACTCGTTCAACTCGCTCATGCGTATAGAGATGACCTCGTCGAAGCCGTCAAATCCCTTCATGAACGCCGGGGCCATAGCGGTCTGTTCGCTCATTTTCAAGGCATATAAAGAAGAATCTTTAAAAAGGATAACCGACTTTCTTAAAAGCGTTATCGGAGAGGAAAACGGATTTGACGAGAAGGTCTTCCTATCCGAGAAGAGAAGCGCCGACAGGAACAGGGCCCTCGCCTTTTTTATGAAGAGCATGGGGCTGCTGCACGGCGACGTAGAGGCGATACTCGATTTGTATTTCACGCTCTGCAGCCTGCGCTGCACAAGCGGCGGCCTCGCGAAGATCGGAGCGATGATCGCCTCCGGCGGCACATCCGTCGTCTCCGGAGAAAAGCTGATCGCAAATGAGACCGTCTACACACTGCTCGGGCTCATGAGCTCCTGCGGCCTCTACAACGAGTCTGGGGAGTTCGCCGTCCGCGTCGGGCTGCCCGGAAAGAGCGGCGTATCCGGAGGGATACTCGCCGTCGTTCCCGGCAGGATGGGAATAGGGGTATTCTCCCCCGCGCTCAACGCCAAGGGCAACTCCGTAGCGGGAATCAGGGCGCTAGAACTGCTCTCCGAAAAGCTCGACCTGCGCGGGTTGGGGCTCTGAGAGGCAAACGATTATCATGCTATAAAGAGATTCTCCGACTAACTGAGCGGAGGCGTGCAGGCCGGCGAAGAAAAAACGCCGGCCTGCACGCTGCAGTGCAAAAAGTCTTAATTCGTCCCGTTCATATGGAAGGCTTCGGCGGCCTCCGCGAGATGCTTGCGAATCGGAATGTGCTGCGGGCAGGCGTCTTCGCACGCTCCACATTTGACGCATTCCGTGGCGCGCGCCTTGCCGTGCGAGCCTACGAGCCACTTCTCCTGGCCGGCGGCGTAGTCGTATTTTCCGTAGATATTCAGCATGTTCAGCGCAGTGAAGGTCCCCGAAATGCCGATATCCTGCGGGCAGACTTCCGCGCAGTAGTCGCAGCTCGTGCACGGAATCATCGGCAGGGCGTTCAGCACGTCTCTTACCCGCGCGACGACCGCCTGCTCGTCTTCCGAAAGAGGTTTAAAGTCGCGCATATACGATAGGTTGTCGGCCATCTGCTCGATATCGCTCATGCCGGAAAGCACCGTTATCACGCCGTCGAGGCTCGCGGCGAAGCGGATCGCCCACGACGCACAGGAAGCGTTCGGGTCCGCCTTCTTCAGGATTTCCACCGCGGCTTCCGGCGGGTCGGCGAGCAGCCCTCCCTTGACCGGTTCCATGATCACGACGGGCTTTCCGTATTTGCGCGCGACTTCGTAGCAGGCTCTCGACTGGATGCGCGGATTTTCCCAGTCCGCGTAGTTGATTTGCAGCTGCACGAATTCCGCCTCGGGGTGGGCCTTCAGAATCAGCTCGAGCTCGTCGTGCGTCGAGTGGAAAGAAAAGCCGATGTGTTTGATTTTCCCTTCCGCTTTCTTTTCCTTTACGAAATTCCACATGTCGAAGTCGTCAAAGAAATGCGTACGCCCTTCGCCCAAGTTGTGCAGCAGATAAAAATCGAAATAGCCGGCACCGGTCTGCTTCAGCGAGGTCTCGAACTGCGCGGTCGCGTCCTCGCGCTTCTCGCATTTCATCCACGCGGCGTTCTTCGTCGCGAGCGTGAATTTGTCGCGCGGATAGCGTTCGACGAGCGC
Source organism: Synergistes jonesii (assembly GCF_000712295.1). Lineage (NCBI taxonomy): Bacteria > Thermotogati > Synergistota > Synergistia > Synergistales > Synergistaceae > Synergistes > Synergistes jonesii. The sequence continues at coordinate 173,238 of NZ_JMKI01000002.1, forward strand.
CATGCGTATCGCGTCCTCCGAACCGGGATATGCCCAGGCGGTATCAAAGTATGTGAAGCCCGCCTCCATAAACATATCCGTCATTTTCTTGACCTGTTCGACGTCGATATTTTCGCCGAGCTTCGGCAGGCGCATCAGCCCGAAGCCGAGTTTTTTATCGTTGATCTCGATCATCTCTTCTCCTCCGCTAAAGCGCCTCGGCGTTCTTCGCGAACGCAGCGATATCCTTTTCCGACGCCCCGTTCAGCAGTTTTCCGGCAACGACGCGCGCAGAGGCCGGGCAGCACGCTTTAAGGTCGTCCGCCGTCTTTCCGAAGCCGCTGCCTCCCGACGTCGCGAAAAGAATGATTTTTTTGCCGGAAAGGTCGCAGCTTTCGAGGAAAGTTTTGATAATCGCCGGCGCTGTGTACCACCAAATCGGGAAGCCGAGAAAGATGGCTTCGTAATCCGCGGCGCCGGCGAGCTTCTCCGCCATCGCCGGGCGCGACGACTTGTCGTTCGCCTCGACGGTCGCGCGGCTGTTTTTGTCCATCCAGTTTAGGTCGGCCGCCGTGTAGGGCACGGCCGGCTTTATCTCAAAAATATCCGCGCCGGCCGCGGCGGCCAGCTTCTGGGCGACGGCCTTGGTGGAGCCGCCTGCGGAAAAATACGCTACTAATTTTTTCATCTTCATTTCCACTCCTTCGTTATTCGTTTATAGAGCTTTCTCTCTAAATCATCTCACGCTTCGCCGTGAAGAAAAATAGAAAATATCTTAGCGCACGGCTCCGCTTCAGCTTGCCTTTTCGAACGTGACGTCGGCTTCGTCCATCTTGTCAAAGAAGGAAACGTCGCCGTTTATATGGCCGAGGGTCTGATGGTTGAAAACCTCGCCGTTCTGCTTATAGAGGATGACGAGGCTTCCGCGCGGCGGCCAGTAGGAAAGGTCGCCGACTTTGTAGCCCTGGTCTTTCGCTTCATTTGCCGGCAGCCCTCCGGGACCGAAATGAAAGCACATCTCGCGCCCGTACAGATTTGACATCGGCAGTGTAAGCGGCAGCTTGCCCCAAAGGGCCCGCGACGCGGCGCTGTCGTCGAGCTTCGCCTTGAGGACGTGCCTTCCAGCGGTGATCTTCACTACCATTTTAGAGCTATCCCGCCCCGCTTCGGCCTTCGTCTGAGCGCCGCCCTGATAAGCGCAGAGCGTGACGGCCAGCAGCATCGCGGCCAGCAGCACGAAAATAAATTTTTTCATTTGCATCATCCTTTCCTGTATTGAGATAAAATCTATTCCGACATCACCGGTATTCCGATTATGAAAATTATCACAACGGAAACCGCTTCTCTTTCAAAAAACGGACGTCCCTATTACGTTATTATTTTATCATTTCAAGATGGAATTGACAAAAGGTATAATACTCGCGATTTATCGCAAATTTCTGCCAGTAAATATATAGCGCCTGGGTGAATTTCTTTTTGTTCAACGGGCATAACCGAAATTTTCTGTCTTCTTGCCGCACCGTGTCTTTCATATTATACTCTAATACAACATTAGAGTTTAGGGGGAGTTGATTTGAGACATAACCTTCTTTCTATCGGGCAGATGGCGAAGCTCAATCATACGACTGTCCCGACGCTGCGGCTGTACGACCGGCTGGGGCTGCTCAGGCCATGCTACACGGATCCCGCGACCTCTTACCGCTATTACGACATCAAGCAAAACGCACGTTACGACATGATTCGATATATGAAAGAGCTCGGGATGGGGCTCACGGAGATTCAAACCGTGCTCAGCAAAGAGGACGTCCAGCTGATCGAAAGCATCCTCATAAAGAAGCGCGAGCATATTTTCGCGGAGATTCGCCGCCTGCGCGTACAGAGGGACGCGGTGACGCGCGCCATTTCGAACATCGAGCATTACAGGAAGGCGCCGACGGAGGGCGTGACGTCGCTGGAATACATCGACCAGCGCAAGATTTACGCGATTCCCGCGCGGAAAAATTTTTACGAACACGACATCGACAGCTATGAAGAGGTGCTCTCCGATCTAAGGAGCCGTATGACGGAGCGGGAACTCCCTCAGGTCTATTATTACAACGTCGGCACATCTATAAAGGAGGCTGATTTTCTTGCGCAGAGGTTCGTCGCGGCGGACCTTTTCGCGTTCGTCGACGAGCATTTTCCGCCGCTGCCGGAGATCCGCGCGCTGGAAAGCGGCATGTACGCCTGCATTTACACGGACAGCTACGACGAGGAGATCCCCTGCGCGAAAAAGCTGCTCGAGTTCTGCCGCGCAAACGAGTATCAGATATCCGGCGATTACATCTGCGAAATCCTGACGGAGTTCAACGTCTTCAACAAGGAGCAGCGTTCTATGTTCATGCGCCTGCAGGTCCCCGTCTCTTTTGAAATTAAGATTTGACCCTCACCTAACATTAGACATTATAATCTCCTTAAAACAACTTAAGGAGGTTTTTCACAATGAATAAGGTCAAGGTTGTACAGTACGGATGCGGCAAAATGGCGAAATATATCCTGCGCTACCTCTATGAGAAGGGCGCGCAGATAGTCGGCGCGATAGACGTCAACCCGGCCATCATAGGCATGGATATAGGCGATTACGCGGAGCTCGGCTTCAAGACCGGCGTAAAGATCAGCGACAACGCGGACGAGGTGCTCGACAACTGCGACGCGGATATCGCCGTCGTAACGCTTTTCAGCCTGGTCTCCGACTGCTTCGATCATTACGTGAAGTGTCTGTCGCGCGGCATCAGCGTGGTATCCACCTGCGAAGAGGCGACTTACTGCTGGACGACGGATCCCGTGCGCGCCAACAAGCTGGACGTGATCGCCAAAGAGCACGGCTGCACCTTCGTCGGCTCCGGCATGGAGGACTGCTTCTGGGTCAACATGGTCGGGCTCGTCGCCGGCGGCTGCCACAAAATCAGCAAGATCGAAGGCGCCGTGAGCTACAACGTCGAAGATTACGGGCTTGCGCTCGCAAAGGCGCACGGAGTCGACCTCACGGCCGAGGAGTTTGAAGCTCAGATCGCTCATCCCGAAGTCCTTGAGCCTTCTTACGTATGGAACAGCAACGAGGCGCTCGCTCAGAAGCTCGGACTCTCCATCAAGAGCCAGACGCAGAAATGCGTGCCTTATTTCCACGACGGAGATGTTTATTCCTCAACGATGGGCAAGACGATCCAGAAGGGGCGCTGCATCGGCATGGCCGCCGTCGTCACGACGGAAACCTTCCAGGGCGTCACGCTGGAAACTCAGTGCATCGGCAAGGTCTACGGCCCGGACGACGGCGACATGTGCGACTGGAAGATCACCGGCGAGCCAAACACGGAATTCCACATCGTGAAGCCGGCCACCGTCGAACACACCTGCGCGACGATCGTCAACCGCATCCCGAGCGTGCTTCGCGCGCCCGCCGGACTGGTGACGATGGATCAGCTGGACGAGATTCAGTATCTCGCCTACCCGATGGAACACTACTGCTGATAAAAATCCGATCGAACGCAGGGCTTTCGACCGCCGCATCGAGCGCAGCGCGACGGAAAACATGCGGCGCGGCTTTCAGACAAAGCCGCGCCCTTCGATTCATTCGTTTCTTATTTTTTCGGTGCGGCGCCGTTTTTATTTTTCTGCTCTTTGCCCCACGAATCTTTCAGCGAGACCGTAAGGTTGAACACCGGCTTTTCCGGCGTCGTATATTTATCGGCGCAGAAGTAGCCGTGGCGCAGGAACTGGAATTTATCAAGAGGCGCCGCGGCGGCCGCCGACGGCTCGACGAGCGCGCCTTCTACGACGACGAGCGACTTAGGGTCAAGGTAATCCTTGTAGTCCTTGTCCTCTTCCATGTCGTTCATGTTGCGCAGGGTGAAGAGATGCCCGTAGAGGTTGACGCGCGACTTCACGGCGTCGCCGCTCCAGACCCAGTGCAGCGTGCCCTTTATCTTGCGGCCGTCGGGCGCGTCGCCTCCGCGGCTCTTCATGTCGGCTGTGCAGCGTATCTCGGCGACATTGCCGTCGGCGTCTTTGACGACTTCGTCGCATTTGATTATGTAGGCGTGCTTGAGGCGCACTTCTTTGCCCGGCGACATGCGGAAGAAGCCCTTGACCGGCTCTTCCATGAAGTCGTCGCGCTCGATGTAGATTTCGCGTCCGATTTTCAGCGTGCGGCTGCCGGCGCCCTCATTCTCGGGGTTGTTCTCGGCGGGAAGCTCGTCGACGAAATTTTCCGGCCAGTTCGTGATGACGACCTTGAGCGGACGCAGCACGGCCATCGCGCGCCGCGCGCTCTTGTTCAGTTCCTCGCGCAGGCAATACTGTAGCAGTTCGACCTCCACCATGCTGTCGGCCTTTGCGACGCCTATCTCGCGGCAGAAGCGGCGTATCGCCGACGCAGTGTAGCCGCGGCGGCGGAAGCCGCAGATCGTCGGCATCCTCGGGTCGTCCCAGCCGTCGACTACGCCGAGCGTCACGAGCTCGTGCAGCCTGCGCTTGCTCATAACGGTGTAGGTCAGGTTGAGTCGCGCGAATTCGTACTGATGCGGCACTTGCGGCACGTCCACGTTTTCGATGAACCAGTCGTAGAGCGGCCTGTGGTCCTGGAATTCGAGCGTGCAGATCGAATGTGTGACGCCCTCTATCGCGTCTTCGAAGCCGTGCGCGAAGTCGTACATCGGGTATACGCACCATTTATCGCCGGTCCTGTGGTGCGCGCGCTTCAGTATCCTGTAGATGACTGGGTCGCGCATGTTCAGGTTGCTGCTCGCCATGTCGATCTTCGCGCGCAACACGCGCGAGCCTTCTTCGAATTCTCCGGCCGTCATTCTCGCGAAGAGGTCGAGGTTTTCCTCGACGCTGCGATCGCGGTACGGGGAATCGACGCCGGGCTTCGTCAGCGTGCCGCGGCTCACGCGAATCTCTTCGGCGTTCTGGTCGTCGACGTAGGCCTTTCCGCCCTTTATGAGGTCGACGGCCCATTCGTGGAACTGGTCGAAGTAGTCGGACGCGTAGCAGAGTTTAGCCCACTCGAAGCCCAGCCAGCGGACGTCTTCCTCGATCGCTTCGACGTATTCCGTCTCTTCCTTGGTCGGGTTAGTGTCGTCGAAGCGCAGGTTGCATCTGCCTCCGAACTGTTCGGCCATCCCGAAATTCAGGCATATGGATTTGGCGTGCCCTATATGAAGATAGCCGTTCGGCTCGGGAGGGAATCTCGTCGTTATCTCTTTTATCTTGCCTTCTTCAAGGTCTTTGGCGATTATCTCCTCTATGAAATTCTGGTTTTTGTTTTCAGCCGCCATTCTGCCGCCTCCTCATCAATATTTTTCTAAGTACAGGCTCAGTATTTTCTCAGGCTCTTCCGCATCAGCCGATAACGAGAAATATGATAATGCAATTAAGAATTCAAGTGAATAGCTCCCCTGATTAAAAACGGAAAAATTTTCTGCGGCAAGCCCCGCTATGCCGACTCCGCCGTAAAAGGAGGGCGATTTCTTCCCCTGCGCGCAGGAGCTCGCAGCGATGATCGCGGGCTTTTCGGCGCACGGCGCGAAGGCTTCGCAAAGCGCCGCGCGCACCCTGCGCGGCATGTTCCCCGCGCCGTAGCCTTCGAGGATGATGATTTTCCGCGGCGAAAAGAGGGGCAGCGCCGCGGGGTGCAGCTGTATCAGCTCCATCCGCGCGGCGGCTTCGCACCAGTCTACGACGCCGAGAGCCGTGTTCTTCCACGCGCGCGGCAGAGTCCCTCGCCCCGTAGCGACATAGGCCGCGAGCGCCGAGGAATTTTCTTTGTGGACGAACGCGCCCGCGTAATCTTTTCCTGCGAAGTGCAGAAAAACGCCGCTTTTACCGGAAGAGAGGCTCTTCGCCGCACCGCGCAGGTTCTCTTCTCCGTCGAAATCGGGCGCGTCAGGCGTCCTCTGGCTGCCGGTCAGCACGACGGAGACTCCGGCCGGCGCCGTCAGCGAGAGCCACGCGGCGGTGTAGGCCATCGTGTCTGTGCCGTGGACGACGAGAAATTTTTTCACGCCGCGCTCGGCCTCTTCGTTTATTTTTTTCGAGAGGGCGAGCCACTCGGCGGGTGAAACGTCAGAGCTGTCGACGCCGGCGCAGCCGAACATTTGACATATCTCGCAGCGGCAGCCCTTTGCGTTCAGGATCTCTTCGGCCTTCGAAAGCACGCTGCGCGCGGCGCCCGCGTCCGGCAACACGCCGTCGCCGCGGTCGGCGGAGAGTATCGTGCCTCCGGTCGAGATCACAAGGACCTTTTCCATCAGAAGAGCGCAGCCTCCTGGGAGAGGAGCAGCCCCTCGTACCAGAGCAGCGCCATCGACGCCGCAAGCAGCAGCGGCATCGCCGCCTCGGCGTATTTTTCCGGCGTCCTGCGTTCGATGAAGTTCATCGCGAACTGACAGAGCGGCACGACGAAGAGCCTCGCAAGCACCACCGCCAACCAGAACGCCGCGAAGCTCAGCGCCTGTCTGTACCATGCAATTCCTACGCCCTCGCCGATGTTTTCGATGATGTTGTGCGGGAAGAAGACGAAAACGACGACGGATATTATGATGAAAGAGCGCGCTATCGACCAGAGCTGAAGCAGCGCGCGCGGGGCTCCTTTGAAATCCGGCATCTCCGACGCCTCGAAGAGCTCGCTGCTCTCGGCCGTACCCCTGTGCGGTATCTGGCTCAATATGATGAACGCGAAGAGCAGAGAGCCGCATATACCGAAGGGGGACATCGCGGAAAAGCGCCCGACGACCGAGAAGGAATTGAGGCTGAAGGGGTCTCTGTCGACGCCGTTCTGCGTGAAGAAGAAGGAGAGGGAGGCGGCGGAGGCCGCGAGCGGAACGAGCAGCTTGAGCGCGGCTTTAGCCTCGGCCGCGGCGAAATCGAGCCCCTCCTTCGTGCCGAGCGAGCAGAGCGCCGCTACGGCGAAGGCCTCGGAGAGCAGAAGCAGCTGCGCCATCTGTATTATGTCGGCGCCGTTGTCGATGATCGGGATAAAGGTGCAGAAAGGCAGGCTCGCGCAGAGCGTCACAAGAGAAGCGGCGGCAAGCGCCGGAGCGTAAATGACGACCTTCGCCGCAGCGCGGCCCGGCAGGGACGCCGGCTCGCGGAAAGCCGCGCGCAAGGCCGCCTCGGGCAGCGCCGGGAGGGCTCGCCCCATTTTTCTCATAACGAGCGCCGCAAGGCGCTGATAGAGCCTGTCGCTTTTTATCGCCGCGGAAAATACGAACGTTATCAGCAACAGCGCGACGAAGCAGTTGAAGAGCAGCGGGAAAATATCATTCATAACAGTCACCCCAGGAAGACGGCGATCACAAAGAGCAGGAAGAGCGCGCCTATTCCCAGCAGAGGGCTGAAGGGCAGCGCGAGCCACGGCTCGATGCAGTTTTCAAGGAAGGAGCGCACTCCTGGGCGCGAAAAGGCTCCGATCGACTCGGCTGCCGCACCGCCGCGGAAGTCCACGCCGTGCTTCAGCGCGCGCCTGACCGCGAAGGAGAGCGCGGCGGCGGCGACAAGAAAAAGTACCAGCCATTTCAGCAGATTCCACGCGAAAAACCCGGTCGAGATACTGAAAAACATCATCCATCCCTCCCAGCCGGCGAAAGGGAGCGCGGAACAGTCCTGTTTATCAGAGATTCCACGGAAGGAGAGACGGAATCGGCGAATATCCTGCCGGGCGTCAGAGTCGCCGCGGCAAAGATGAGCAACAGCAGAAAGATCGGCAAGAGCGCCGCGTGGACGCCTTCGAAATCCCCCTCTCCGTCCCCTTCTCCGCCGGACGCCGACAGGGCCAGCACGAAACGCAGTGCGGCGAAGAATATCGCCGCCGTCAGCGAAAACAGCAGCAGAGTGAGGAAGGGGCTTATGAAATTGGCCGAGCGAAGCAGCAACTGTCTGCCCTCGTAGCCGATGAAGGGCGGCAGACCAGCCGTTATCGCGACGAGCAGCAGCAGGAACGACGAAACAAAGGGGAAGCGCTTGAAAAGCCGGCCGTACCGCCAAAGTTCCGCGCCCTTTCCATCCGGTTCCTTCAGAAAGACCGTGACGATCGCGAAAGCCGCGGAAAGGGGCAGGAACACAAGCCACAGCGAGATCATCGACTCTATCGCGTCCACGCCGTAGAGCGCGGCCCTTTCGGCGCTGAAGGAGCCGTCCATAGCGACTCCCATCGACACGAGGATGGCGCCCTTCACACAAAATATCAAAGAATCCATAAAATTCGACGGCTCAGGCTCCTTCGAAAGCACGGCGAGCGCGAGGAACAGCAGCGCGACGCCGAGCATCATAAAAAGCAGCGGGACCTTCTGCAGCCCGCGCATCGGGCCGTAAAGCGAGAAAACGACGCGGAAGACGATGAAGAGCGTCGCCTGCGTCCTTATGCCGAAAAAGCAGTTTTTCGCAGCTTCGTCGAGGAGGGGCGAAGGTTTGACGAAGATGTAGAGCAGCGGCACGACGAGCAGCACGAAGGCCCACAGCGACGCCCGAGAGGGCTCTATCACGGAGGCGAGCACGCTGATATTTGTGCTGCCGTAGCCGCTTCTGAGAATCATCGCGCCGGCGAGGAACATAGCGAGCAGCAGCAGCCGCGAAAGGTAATAGAAGAGATGGCGCCTGCGCCGCCGCGCCCTTCTCGCGTAAAAGCCGCGGTAAAGCCCTGTGACGCCGAGCTGCGTTATCATCAGGAAGAAGAAGAGCGAAAGTAGGTTGTTTAGGAAAAATATTCCCTGTATGCCGGCGCAGGCAAGAAGAAAGAGCATTATCACGCGCGGCGTTATCGGCTTTCTGCGCTCCGCGAGGGCGCGCAGCCCAGCGGCGAGCGCGACGAAGCTCATCAGCGCCGCCGACGTCGCGCCGAAGGCGTCTACCCTCAGCGCGGCCTGCATCTTTTTGCCGCTCTCGGGCGAAAGCACGTCGCTCCAGCCGCCGCCGGTGAAAACGTACAGCTGATCGGACGCGCCGCTTGCATATTTCCATATCAGCGCCGAAATAAGCGCGCCCGCGCAGAGCAGCAGCAGAAATGGCAGCTTGCAGCAGAGGCGCGGGAGCTCTACAGGCTTGCGGGTCCACTGTGCGATAAAATCGTTATATAAAATCAAAAGGCCGTATGCGGCCGCGCCGAAAAGAGGAAGCGCAAAGGCCAGCACGGGCAGAGGCATCGTCTTGAAAATAAGGGGAAAATCCATAAACTCACCTTTCCTGCGGCGCGGACCGGCGCTTGAAGAATGTGCGGGCGGCGGGCGCGTCTTGCGCATACATTATAGCAAAGAGCCGGCTTTTTTTCCCGCGCACCGGCGGTCCCTTCACCTCTGCGCACAGGGCGGACCGGCGCTATTATATAGTCATTTGCGATTTAGCGCCTTGGTAAAAAGCGCATATTCCGCTTTCAAATTTTCTCTCTTCGCGGAAAGCAGGAGGCGCGCCTAAGCGCAGCCCCTTTTCGGCGCATATACTTTTAAGCGGCGGCGCTCTTGCCGCGCCCTAAATTATCTGCGATTCCACGAGCGCCGCGGAGATACGGCTTGCGCTTATTTTCGTTCTGCGTCCGTACCATCCTTCAGCAAAAAACGAGCCGCGCGTGCGCAGCTCGTCGTTTTCGACGCCGGCAAAGACCAGCGGAATATCCATATTTTAAGCGCGGATTCAGCCAGTTTCCTTTAAATGCCTGTCTATAAACGCTTCGACTTCATCCTCCTTTATCTCGAGGGCTTCGACGAAAGCCGCGTTCAACCTGTCGTTGGCGCGCTTCGCGTATTCGGCCTCGAGCGCGACCTCTGTCTTTCCGGCACCGCCGCCCTTCCTGAAGCGGCGGCTCTTCGCCACTTTCAGTCGCTCGAACGGGTCCTTTTTAGAGAGCGCCCTCTTGTAAAGGTCTATTCTTCCCTTGCTGCTTGGCGCGTTCAAAAGCGTAATGTACGGTATTCGCTCTATCGGCTCCAGTGCGTCTTCTCTCGTCATCCTCGGCGTCTCTCCTCCCCGTCAGGTAATTTACGATATAGGGGATCACGCCGTCGCGGCGCAACCCGAGCACGAAGGCGAACTCCTCCTTGACGCCGCGCTCCGCCGCCGCGAGAATCTTTTCGTCGCACGCACGGAACTTTTTGCCGCTTTCGCGCATCTCCGCCTTGTGCACATGCAGGATTTTTATAAGCCAGAGAATTTTTGAAATATCCCTGCTCTTAAGCACGTCCTCGAAGACGGCCGTTCGGCTTTCGTCGTTTTCGATCCACTGTGCGCCTATATCCTCGGATTTGTCGATGACGGAAAGTATTTCGTCGCGCGAAAGCAGAGGGCGCAGCTTTTCGCAGCTCCCATCCATATGCACCGGAAGATAGAATTTCGCTTTATCATCGTAAACCGAATTCATCACGTAATAGAGCCTTTCTTCCATATCGCTGAACTTTTCCGTCCTAATGTCGTTTATCCTGCATATTCCGTTGCCGGCGTACACGACACAGTCGCCGACGCTGAATCCATTACCATTAACCGCGCATTTGCCGGTCCCCATCGTCAACCCCCCTGTATATTATTTGAGATTATCCATAGAATTATTTTATCTATCAGTAATCGTCAACAGCCAAAATCAAACGCGCGCTTAAATCAAATATTCGCATATGTCGCACGTTTCTAATAAATTATATCAATTTTACGCGAAAATTTCAAAGTATATATCAAATTTTTTTGTATACTGTAAACGCTTATATTCAATCAGGGCGCGTATATATGTAAAACGCGCGGAAAGGGACGAATAGGACGGAAGAGAAAATCCGAAGCGCTGACGCGAGCGGCAAATATTCTGCGCCGAGCGGGTTGACACGGGCAAAATTTGGCGCAATAATACGGGAAACTCCGGGGGAGCTGTAAAGCTGAGAGGAAGCGCGAGCTTCGACCCCAGACCTGATCCGGTCAATGCCGGCGTAGGGAGCGAGACCGATGACGCACAAGAAGCCCCGCTCGAGCAAGAGCGGGCTTTTGTTTTTGGAAGGCAGCGCTCTACAGCCTTAAGTGAAGAAGATAAATGTTTTCTGAAAGGAAGGATGGCAATGCGGCAGGGAATATACCGCGGGATAGCGATGTCGATAGCGGGAAGCGATTCGGGAGGCGGAGCCGGGATACAGGCCGACCTAAAGACCTTCGCCGCCCTTAAGGTCTTCGGCACTACCGCGATAACTGCGGTAACGGTGCAAAACTCGATAGGCGTGACGGGGATACACAGCGTGCCGCCGGAAATAATCAGAACTCAGATACTCTCGGTAGGCGGCGACTTCAAGCTCGACGCCGTCAAGACGGGGATGCTCGGCAACCGCGGTGCGGTGAGCGCGGCGGCTGCGGCGCTGCGCGAACTCCGCATCGAAAAGATAGTAGTCGACCCGGTGATGGTCGCGCAGAGCGGAGACACTCTGCTGGAAGAGGACGCGGTCGACGCAGTGAAAAAGCTCATCGTGCCGCTGGCCGCGATCGTAACGCCGAACCTGCCGGAAGCGGAAAAGCTGGCCGGCATGAAGATAAGCGGCGTGGACGACATGGCGGAGGCGGCGCGCGTGATAGCAAAGAGCGGCTGCGGCGCGGTGCTGGTGAAGGGGGGGCATCTGCCAGGCGAGCCTGAGACGATAACCGACGTGCTTTACAACGGCGGCAAAATATCTTTGCTGCGCGACAAGAGAATCGACACGAAGGCGAACCACGGCACGGGCTGCACGCTGAGCTCAGCGATCGCCGCGGAGCTCGCGGCCGGCTGCCGCCTCGAAGAAGCGGTGGGGCGCGGCAGAAAATATCTGCGCGCCGGACTGCTCAACGGGGTTACGGCCGGGCACGGCGCGGGCTGTCTCGGGCACGCCGTCGAGATGCCGTGGATAGAGGCAGCGCATGCCTGAGCCCCTCGTATATCAGATAACGAACGCGGTGTCGGCGCAGCTTCAGGCCGACTGCGTCGCACTGCTCGGCGGCTCTTCGATAATGACGCGCGCGCTGCAAGAGGCCGAAGAAAGCGCGGCCGCCTGCGACGCGTTGTTGATAAACACCGGCACGCCGCCGGAGAACGCTCTCGAACTCTACAGGAGCGCCGCGCGCGCCGCATCGGCGCATAACGCCCCGATGGTGCTCGACGCGGTAGGCTGCGGCTTCTCAAAATACCGCAGCGCGGTTATACGCACTCTGCTCGAAGAATTCCGCTTCTCCGTAATAAAGGGCAACGAAGCGGAGATCGGCGCGCTCTGCGGCGCAAAGACGGCTCCGCGCGGCGTCTCCTGCGGCGGCGCGGTGGAAAACGCCGCCGCGCTGGCGGCGGCCTGCGCGGAAAAATATCGCTGCGCCGCCTACTGCACCGGGAAGTACGATCATCTGTCGGACGGGAGAAGAAACTTCCGCGTAGGCGGCGGCTCGCCTCTGCTTCACGCTACGAGCGGTACTGGCTGCGCCCTTGGCAGTGCTACGGCGCTCTTCTGCGCGTATATGCCGCCGCTCGACGCGTCGCACAGAGCCCTTTCGCTCTTCCGCCGCGCCTCCGAAACGGCCGCGCGCGCGGAAGGCCCCTACTCGTTCAGGGTGAAATTTCTCGACGCGCTGGCGAAGCTCGGGCGCGCCGAAAAGAGAGCGCGATAAAAGATGCGGGACAGAAAAAATCTGGCCGCGCGGCTGAAGATCTATCTGATATGCGGCGAAGGCTTCACGCCCAAAGAAAACATCGCAAAGGTATCAGCAGCGCTGCGCGGAGGCGTCACCGCAGTGCAGCTGCGCGTCAAGAGCTGGAGTGGGCGCGAATGCTTCAGCGCCGCGCTCGCGCTGAAAAAACTTTGCCGCGAACACGGCGCGCTGCTGCTGATAAACGACAGGCTCGACGTCGCGATGGCGGCCGGGGCCGACGGCGTCCACCTCGGTCAGAGCGATCTGCCCGTCGACGTCGCGCGCAGAGTAGCCGGACCGGACTTCATAATCGGCGGCACGGCGCGCACGCCCGAGCTCGCGCGCGAAGCCCAGCTCTTGGGCGCGGATTACGTCGGCTGCGGCGCGGCGTTCGGCACTGCGACGAAAAAGGACGCTCTCGTCATAGGCCCAGAGGGGATCAAAAAGGCGCTGGCGTCGATAGAAATACCCTCCGTCGCGATAGGCGGCATCGACTCGGCGAACATCGCGCGGCTCGCCGGCTGCGGCGCCTGCGGAGCGGCGCTCTCCTGCTCGCTGATGAACGCGGAAGACACAGAAAAAGCGGCGCGGGAACTTCTCGCCGAAGCGGAGAGAATCTTCCCGCGCCCTTCGAAATAAAAAAACAACATGGAGGCTTAAAAATGCAGAATGAAGAAAAAAGAAAGTTTTTCAGAAGGGCCGTGCTCGCCGGAGCTTTTGCGGCGGCCGGCGTGGTGCTCTCCGTCGTCTCGATACCGGTGGGGCCGACTAAATGCTTTCCCTTCCAACACACCATCAACGTGCTGGCCGGAGCGATACTCGGCCCCTGGTGGGCCGTAGGCGCCGCGTTCACGACCAGCGTCGTAAGAAACATGATGGGTACCGGCAGCCTCTTCGCCTTCCCTGGCAGCATGTTCGGCGCGCTCTTCGTCGGGCTGGCCGCGCGCGCTCTGCCGGAAAAATACAAATTTTGCGCCGCCTGCGCCGAGCCGGCCGGCACAGGCATAGTCGGAGCGTGGGTCGCGGCGAAGATACTAGGCCCGGCTATCGGGAAAAGCGTCGGATTTTTATTTTTCTCGGGCTCATTCCTCATGAGCTGCGTCCCCGGCGCGCTGATCGGCGCCGTGCTGCTCTGCTGCCTGCAAAAGAGAATGGCGCTCACTAAGACCTTCGGCGCTCTGATATAGCGCTCTCCTCCGAAACGGCCGAGCCGCGGGGCGACAAAAGTCGTGTCAATAACCAGAGAAAATGTCACTCTAATTGTTCTGAGAAAATGTCACCCCCTCCCTGTTTGTGTGTTATTATATATAGCAGGTTTGATTTTAAATCCACCCCGCCAGGGGTGGTCCGAAGCAGGCTTGTGTGGTGACACAACGCCTGCTTTCTTTTTCACGCCTACATCGATCGCTTTTTGCGCCCTAAACACCTTCTTCATTAGGACTGGCATGCCGTTTTGTATGACGTAAACGGCCCCGTCAAAGGTTTCCCTGACTTCCAGTATTCTTCCACGAACAAATACGGGGCTCTTTTCATCCTCTGGAGTATATATCTCCCCTTTGTATGATATGGTATTCCCCCCGCCGGCCCTTCTCGTGTCCCTTATGGAGAAAACAAGTCCGAGATCGATGCTTCTGTCAAAAGGCATGCAGGCGCTACCGTCCTCATGCGGCAGCACTGCAAACCTGCGGTTATAGTCGCTGATAAAACCTTCCGCTATCATCTTATTAGCGTCAGCGATGTTTGTGATGGATGAAAACCTCAATTCGGCGATGAGCCTGTCCTGAAATGTATTCCAGAGCCTTTCTATACGTCCCTTGGCCTGAGGGCTGTGCGCCGTTATCTGCTTTATACCAAGCTCATACAGCGCCTTGCCAAAGTTTGACAGCGGCAGCTCCGTTCCGCTCAAAATCTCATCGTCGGTCAACTCCTTGGGCGAACGGAATATAGTATGGCGGTCGCTGTATATGGACAGAGGCAATCCATATGCAAGCATCCCTTGTTCCAGCGCCGCGGCATAGCCGCGCATACATTCAGTTTCAGTAAAGACGCCCCTGTAACGACCCTGTCGCATCGTCTATATATGCGTGCAAGTTGCATATCCGTGT